>DATLZG010000077.1:0-2850 GCA_035574095.1 Burkholderiaceae bacterium
TGCCTGATGGGGCTGGCGCACGACGTGAACCTCGGCGCCGCCGATACGGTGCCTTTGGTCGAGCCGCGCGCCGGGCGGGAGGACATTTTGCGTCTCGGGTCGCTGTACGCGCGCACGGCGCCACGCGCGTTCGCCAGCGCCGAGTTGCGTGCTGCAGGCTTGGACGCGGCATTCGCGAACCTGGCACGGGCGCGTTTCGACGTTGACCTGCGGGTGTCCGACTTGCATGCCGACGCAATCGCGTTGCCGGTGATGATCGCGCGCAACGGCAACGTCGCACGAACGACAGTACCGGCGCTGCCGACGCATGAAGGCTTTTATGCCGCTTCGATTCCGATCGGGCGCGCGGAGTACGCGGTCGGAGTGCTGTTCGGCGTACGTTTCGAGTGGCTTCAGCTCGAATCGGCGCGACTGGCATCAGTGCGGCATCAGTTCGAGGCGCACTACCGAGATCGCGAAATCGATCTTGCCGCGACGGCGATCTTCGAAGGTTTACAGGTTCACACCGGCGGGCTGCTGCAGTGCCTGACCGAGCACGCCTTTGCGTACTTCGAACCGCCGGCGGCAGCAGGCGGCGAGCAATGGGTCTTGCGGGTCGTGTTTCGCCCGCTTGTCGAACGGCAACCGCGGAAGGCGGCCGCCGTCGTGCTCAGCGCTTCGGCACACGTCGAGCCTTGAAAGGAACGAGATGAACGCTGGCCTTCTCGCCGCACGGGAGTTACTTCGTATAGTCGGTCCCGGGCGCATTGGGCTGATCGGCGCCGAGCCCGAACTGGCGCGCGAATTGGCGATGGCCGGCTGCGTCCTGCTGTCTTGCGACGACGGCTGCGCCACGGATGTAGACACGGTCGTGATCGACGCCGGAGCGATCGCGCAGCACGCGCGCGACCCTGACGTCTTGTTCGGCCAGCTGTATCGCGCTCGCTGTCGGTTTGTCGCGCTACTGGCGGGCGCCGGCCGCGGCGAGCTCGCGCACCTCGGGTCTCGGGCCTTGACGACGTACTGGACGAACGCCGCGATCGGGGCCGGGTTCCGGCGTTGCGTCGCAGCGGTTCGGACCGGCGACTACGCTGCGGCCAACGATCCGCTGTTGCCGCCGCTATTGGCGTTCGAGCGTGTCGACGAGCCCGAAGCTGCGCGCTGGCCAATGTCATGGCTGCTCGCAAATCGCGATCTGCACATGGATATGACACGCGAAGCCGGGCCGCGTGCCGACGCGCACTTGGTGCGCTACGCCCTGGCGGCCCAGTGGGTGCGGCCCGGCGACACTGTGCTCGATTGCGCCTGCGGGCTTGGCTACGGTACGGCCTTGCTGGCGGCGCAATCTCGAGGTAAGCGATTCATCGGTGTCGATGTGGATGCCGAGTCGGTCGCGTACGCGGCCGCGCACTTCGGACACCGCTATGGCGCGGAGTTTCATGTGGCCGACGGCACGCACCTGGAGTTTCTTCCGGCCGCGTCGGTCGACTTCATCGTCTCCTTCGAGACCATCGAACATGTGCCCGATTACGAGCGGCTGCTCGCGGAGTTCTCGCGCGTGCTGAAGCCCGACGGGCGCATCATGGCCAGCGTGCCGAATCTGTGGGTAGATGAGACGGGGCGCGACCCGAACCCTCACCACCACCACGCGTTCGACTGGTCGCGCCTCGCGGCCGCGTTCCAAGGGCGGTTCCTGATCGAGAAGCGGTACCGCCAGGAAGCGCCGGGAGGCTTCAAACTCACGCAGGCGCCGCGCAATCTCCAGGAGTGGCCCCTGCAGCGCGAGCCGGAGGACACCGAGTGGTGGCTGATCGTCGCCGCGGCCGACCCACGCCGCCCCGGCGCGACCACGTATTCGCACCCAGACTTCTCGTCGGCCGTCCGCATCGGCGCGCAGGTCGTGGATTTCGGGCGCTGGTACGACAACCCATGGCTCTACCGGCCGCTCGTGCAGATGGGCGAACGCCTGTCCGATGCCGCGCAGCTTCGCGCGCTCGCGCTCGACGTGCTGGCGGCCGCGGCGGACGACAGTGCTGACTTCGGCGCCGCCGCGACCGTGCTGGCCTACAGTCTTCTGAGCGACGAGCGGCGGAACGAGTTCGCCGGCGACATTCTCGCGATCGCCGAGAGCTACACCGCCAAGGCGAGCGCCAATCCGCACGTGCATCGTTGGCAGATTTCGCTCGGCTACGTCGCCGGGTTGCTGGCCCTTTCGACTGGCCAGCGGGCTATGGCAGCACGCTGGTTCGAGGTCGTAGCGGCGCGCGATCCGCTAACGTTCAGTCCGCTTTTGGCGACGAAAACCGTGGCCGCCGGATTCTGGCGCGCGATTCTCGCCTTGGTGGACGGCGACAGAGACGGCGCTGTCGCGATGCTGCGCCGAGCGATCGAGTGCGCGCGTGCGGCGCTCCACGCCGATGACCGCAACGTCATCGGCGCGCCCGACGACCCGCTGTCGTTTGGCTTCGCTGAACTGGCGGAGGTCGCCGACATGGCAAGCCAATGCGCGCTCGCACTCAGGCACATCGACGAGTTTCGCCGCGCGCCGGGCAAGTTCTGGGCCCTGATCGACGTGCGCCGCTTCGGACTCTCCTCATGGGCCCAGAATCTTGAGCGCGAAAACCGGGAGCTGATGCAATGGCTCACCCAGCTGCGCTCAATGGTCGTGGCGGCGCAGCCGGCCAGCGGCCGCGTGAGTACCGCGCTGGCGGCCTAAGGAGCGTGTGCCAGCTCGGCGGCGGCGACGGGTGCGCTCTAAAGGCGGGCGTGGACTTGCCGATTACCGGGATGACTCAGCGAGCGAGCGCCCGTCGAATGAAGTCGGTGGCTGCCCAACCTATGGCGCACGACACGCCAACCGGTATGGCGGTC
>DATLZG010000078.1:0-3023 GCA_035574095.1 Burkholderiaceae bacterium
CGCGCTACGGCGCCCGCGTCTACGGCCCCGCCGGCGAGGACATTCCGGCGCGCGACACCGCGCTAGCGGGCGGCGACGCGATCGAGGTCGTGGGCGTGCGCTTCGACGTACTGGACGTGCCGGGCCATACGCGCGGGCACATCGCGTACTACAACGGCGCCGAACGGATTCTGCTTGCCGGCGACACGCTGTTCGCCGGCGGTTGCGGGCGGCTGTTCGAGGGCACGCCGCAGCAGATGCATGCATCGCTCGCCAAGCTCGCGCAACTGCCGGGCGACACGCGCGTGTACTGCGCGCACGAATACACGCTGTCGAATCTGCGCTTCGCGCGGGCGGTGGAGCCGGACAACGCGGCGCTCGCCGCGCGCATCCGCGCGTGCGAAGAGAAACGCGCCCGCGGCGAGCCGACCGTGCCGTCGACGATCGGCGAGGAGCTGGCGACCAACCCCTTTCTGCGCTGCGATGTACCCGCCGTGCGCGCCGCCGCCGCGGCGCGCGAACCCGGCGCGGGGCGGGACGCCGTCAGCACCTTCGCCGCGATCCGGGCTTGGAAGAACAGTTTCTGAGCCGCGGAATCATTAGCCGCGGATCTACGCGGATGAACATAGATTGAAGGCACGTGAATTCGCGCCGTTGCGCGTTCGATCGCGTCCCGCGTAAGGCAATCTAACCACGGATTACACGGATTGCAGCGATTCGAAAGAACATCCGTGTGAATCCGTGTTCATCCGTGGCAATGAATTCCTTGGCCACGGATTGACACGGACGACCACGGATTTCGAACCGCAATCCGCATTGATCCGCGTTCATCCGCGTCGAGAAAACGAACTCGCACGCAGAGCGAAATCCGTGCGAGTCCGTGTTCATCCGTGGCCGGCTATCGACGTCACTTCACGAGCTGCCAGGTGCCGTTCTTGATCTCGACCATCACCGCGGCGCGCTGGTCCAGGCCCAGGTGGTCGGTCGGCGACATGTTGAAGATGCCGTGCGCGCCGGCGGCGTTCTTCACGCCCTCCAGCGCGTCGCGCAGCGCGGCGCGGAACTCTTTCGTGCCGGGCTGCGCGCGCTTCAGCGCCTGCGGGACGGCCGCTTGTAGCAGCACCACCGCGTCCCACGCATGGGCGCCGAACGTAGAGACGCTGCCCTTGCCGTGGGCCTTCTCGTACACGTCGATGTACGCGAGCGCGGATTTCTTCACCGGGTGATCGTTCGGCAACTGCGCGGCCACCAGCACCGGACCGGCCGGCAGCAGCGTGCCTTCGCAGTCCTTGCCGCACACGCGCAGGAAGTCGTTGTTCGCCACGCCGTGCGTCTGGTAGATCTTGCCGGCGTAGCCGCGCTCCTTCAGCGTCTTCTGCGGCAACGCGGCCGGCGTGCCGGAACCGGCGATCAGCACCGCCTGCGGCTGCGCCTGCATGATCTTCAGCACCTGCGCGGTCACCGAGGTGTCGGTGCGTTGATAGCGCTCCTGCGCGACGATGTTCAGCCCGCGCGCGGTGGCGATCTTGGAGAACTCGGACCACCAGCCTTCGCCGTAGGCGTCGGCGAAGCCGATGAAGGCCACATTCTTGATGCCGGCGTTGACCATGTGACCGACTATCACCACCGCCATCTGCTGGTCGTTCTGCGGTGTCTTGAACACCCACCGGCGCTTGGCGTCCACCGGATCGACGATGCGCGCCGAGGCGGCCATCGCGATCATCGGCGTCTCGGCCTCGGCGACGACGTCGATCATCGCCAGCGAGTTGGGCGTCACGGTCGAGCCGATCACCACGTCGACGCGGTCCTCGGTGATCAGTTTGCGGGTGTTGCGTACCGCGTTGGTCGTGTCCGACCCGTCGTCGAGCACGATGTATTGCACCTTGCGGCCGGCGATCGCCTGCGGCACCAGTGCGAAGGTATTGCGCTCCGGAATGCCGAGCGATGCCGCCGGGCCGGTCGCCGACAGCGTTACGCCGACCTTGATGTCCTGCGCGGCCGCCGTCGCGCCCGACAGGGCCAGCGTTGCGGCGAACAAGGCGCCGCAGCCAATCGATGCCAGTCTCATGTCTCCTCCTGCTCCAGTGGAAGCCGCCTGCGCGGCGAATCGGTTGCGTTCGAGGCGATGCCTGCGGCGCCGTTGCGACCGCCGCGCGCGGCGCCGGTAAGCCCGCGCACGCCGCCGATGAAAAGGCGCGCGATCATGCGCGCCAGTTCCGGCTGCGACACCGGGCCGTCCGGCCGGCGCCAAGTGAAGGTCCAGTTCATCATGCCGAACAGCGTCATCGTCACCGGCTTCAGCATCGTACTGGCCGCCAGCGGCGGCGCCGCCGCCGCGATCGCCTGCGCGAACGCGTCCACCACTCGCCGCTGCTTGGCGCGCACGCGGTTGCGGTGCGCGGGGCGCAGGTACTTGACGTCCTGCACCAGCACGCGGTGAAACGCGCCGGCGTGTTCGTAGGCGAGCAGAAAGCTCTCGATCAGATCGCGCAGGCGTTGCTCGGGCGGCGCCGGTCGCGCGCGCACTTCCTCGATCAGCGCCAGCAACCGGTCCAGATAGCGATCCGCGATGTCGAACAGCAGTTGCTCCTTGTCTCGGTAGTAGTGGTACAGCAGCGCCTTGGACACGCCGCAGGCGCTCGCCAGCGCCGCGATCGACGCCGCCGGGTAGCCGCGCTGGGCGAACAGCCGCGCCGCGGTGGCGAGCATCGCGTCGCGCTGCAAATCGAAGGTCGCCGCTCTGGTCCGCGCCATCGTGCCGATCGGTCGTTGAAAGAGTCGTCGACGCGGATCAGCGCGGATGTGCGCGGATGAAGACAAGCCGGTCAAAAAAATTCGCGTTCATCCGCGTCAACCGTCCTTATCGCTCGTCGAACGACAGCACGACCCGTTCGCTCAGCGGATAACTCTGGCAAGTGAGCACATAGCCGGCCGCCAGGTCCGCTTCTTCCAGCGCGTAGTTCTTGTGCATCTTCACTTCGCCCTCGAGCTTGCGCGCGCGGCAGGTACAGCACATGCCGCCCTTGCACGAATACGGCAGGTCG
>DATLZG010000079.1:0-4110 GCA_035574095.1 Burkholderiaceae bacterium
ATACGCCGCGATCTGCTGCTGGCGGCGCGGCAGCGCGCGGACCTCGCCAACACGCTGCTGTTTTTCGTCGTCGTGGTGACGATGGTGCCGCTCGGCGTGGGTCCGGAGCTCGACACGCTGCGCACGATCGCGCCCGGCATCGTCTGGGTGGCGGCCTTGCTGGCGGCGATCCTGTCGCTGAATCGCCTGTTCGCCAACGATCTGGCCGACGGCACGCTCGAGCAGATGCTGCTGACGCGCGAACCACTGGCGGCGATCGTGCTCGGCAAGGTCGCCGCGCACTGGCTGGTGACCGGTCTTCCGATCACCGCGATGGCGGTGCCGCTGGGCGTGATGTTCGATCTGCCGCGCGACGCGACCGTCACGCTCGCCGTCGCGCTCGCGCTGGGCACGCCGGCGCTGTCGCTGATCGGCGCGGTCGGTGCGGCGCTGACGCTCGGCCTGCGCGGCGGCGGCGTGCTGCTGTCGTTGCTGGTGCTGCCGCTGTACGTGCCGGTGCTGATCTTCGGCGCCGGCGCCGTCGAGGCGGTGGCCGGTGGGATGTCTCCCCAGGGGCACCTCCTATTGCTTACCGCGTTCACGTTGGCGGCGTCCGTGCTGGCACCGTGGGCAATCGCGGCCGCGCTGCGCATCTCTCTGGAATAATCCGGCCCGCCCTTTCCGTTTGCGGGAATCCTGCGCCGATCGACCTGTCTGAGACCGGGCCGGCGCCTGACCGGATGGCGGCTTGCGCCAGCGCAAGCCGCCCCCAGCGAGCCGTCCGTACCGTTGCCCCGATCATGTCCACCGCTGCCAGCGCCGGCCCCGCCTTTCGCCTGTTCCGCTATGCCGCGCCACCGGAGTTCTATCGGCTGGCGGGCAAACTGACGCCATGGTTCGCGGCGGCCGCAGCCGTGCTGGCGGCGGTGGGGCTCTACATCGGCTTTTTCGTGGCGCCCACCGATTTCCAGCAGGGCGAGAGCTACCGCATCATCTTTATCCACGTGCCGGCGGCGTGGATGGCGATGTTCCTTTACGTCGTGATGGCGTTCTGGGCCGGGGTGGGACTGGCCTTCAACACGCGGCTGTCGGCGATGATGGCGGTGGCGATCGCGCCCACCGGCGCGCTGATGGCGTTCATCTCGCTGTGGACCGGCGCGCTGTGGGGGCGGCCGACCTGGGGCACCTACTGGGTATGGGACGCGCGCCTGACCTCGACGCTGATCCTGCTGTTCCTTTATCTCGGGTTCATGGCGCTGCACGCGGCGATCGACGATGTGCGTCGCGCCGATCGCGCGGCGGCGGTGCTGGCGCTGGTCGGCGTGGTGAACGTGCCGATCATCTACTTCTCGGTGCAGTGGTGGAACACGCTGCACCAAGGGGCGTCGGTGCGGCCGGGCGGCTCGTCGATGGCGGGCATCATGCTGGCCGGCATGCTGGTGATGGTGTTCGCGTTCTGGATGTACTCGATCGCCGCGATCCTGACGCGCGTGCGCGCGGTGCTGCTGGAGCGCGAACGGCGCAGCGCGTGGGCGCAGCAAGCGGTGGCCGGGCAACGGTAGAGGCGAACATGCAGTGGGGCAGTTTGGAGAACTTTCTGCACATGGGCGGTTACGCGCCGTTCGTGTGGGGCGCGTACGGCGTGACGGTGGCCTTGCTCGCCGCCGAGATCTGGTCGCTACGGGCGCGCAAGCGGCGCGCGCAGAATGAAGTCGCGCGCCAGGCGCGCATCGAAGCGGCCAAGGAGGCGCAGCCATGAAGCCGCGCCACAAACGGATGATCCTGATCGCCGCCAGCCTGGCCGTGCTCGGTGTGGCGACCGCGCTGATCCTGCAGGCGTTTCGCGACAACCTGGTGTTCTTTTTCTCGCCGTCGGACGTGGTCGCCAACAAGGCGCCGCGCGAACGGCCGTTTCGCATCGGCGGCATGGTCGAGACCGGCAGCGTGAAGCGCGACGGCGTGACGGTCAGCTTCAAGGTCACCGACACCGCGCACACGATCCCGGTCGTCTATCGAGGCATCCTGCCGGACCTGTTTCGCGAGGGCAAAGGCGTGGTCGCGCAGGGTAAGCTCGGCGCGGACGGCGTGTTCCACGCCTCCGAAGTGCTGGCCAAGCACGACGAGAACTACATGCCGCCGGAGGCGGCGCACGCCCTGGAGCAAGCGGCCAAGGCGCAGAAGACGCTGAAGCAATGATGCGTACCGGAAACGCGGCGCCTGTCATCCCGCCCGCTTGGCGCGGGGGATCGCGGCCGTCGCCCGCGTTGCCGATTCCTCCGCCGCGCTGCGCGGCGTCGGCATGACATGCCTGCCATGGGGTTTACGCGATGATTCCCGAGCTCGGTCACTTCGCATTGATCCTGGCGCTGCTGATCGCGCTGGTGCAGGGCACGCTGCCGCTCGCCGGCGCGGCGCGCGGCGATGCGCGCTGGATGGCGGTCGCGCGGCCGGCGGCGCAGGCGCAGTTCGTTTTCGTCGCCGCGGCCTTCGGCTGCCTCGTCCATTCGTTCGTCACCAGCGACTTCTCGGTGCTGAACGTCGCCACCAACTCCAACACGCTGCTGCCGCTGCCGTACAAGGTGGCCGCCTCCTGGGGCTCGCACGAAGGCTCGATGCTGCTGTGGGTGTTGATGCTCGCGGTCTGGTCGGTGGCGGTGGCGGCCTTCAGCCGCCATCTGCCGGACGAAATGGTGGCGCGCGTGCTGGCGGTGATGGGCTTGGTGAGCGCCGGTTTCCTGCTGTTCATGCTGGCGACCTCCGATCCGTTCGACCGCCTGCTGCCGCCGCCGCCCGAGGGCCGCGACCTGAACCCGCTGCTGCAGGACCCGGGCATGGTCCTGCATCCGCCGATGCTTTACATGGGCTATGTCGGCTTCTCGGTCGCGTTCGCCTTCGCGATCGCCGCGCTGCTCGGAGGGCGGCTCGACGCGGCCTGGGCGCGCTGGTCGCGGCCGTGGACCACCGTCGCCTGGTGCTTTCTCACCGGCGGCATCGCGCTCGGTTCCTGGTGGGCGTACTACGAGCTGGGCTGGGGCGGCTGGTGGTTCTGGGACCCGGTGGAAAACGCCTCGTTCATGCCGTGGCTGGTCGGCACCGCGCTGATCCACTCGCTGGCGGTGACCGAGAAGCGCGGCACGTTCAAGGCGTGGACCGTGCTGCTGGCGATCTTCGCCTTCTCGCTGTCGCTGCTCGGTACGTTCCTGGTGCGCTCCGGCGTGCTGACCAGCGTGCACGCCTTCGCCACCGATCCGAAGCGCGGCGTGTTCATCCTGCTGTTCCTGGTGGTGGTGATCGGCGCGTCGCTGGCGCTGTTCGCATGGCGCGCGCCGCGCGTGGGCCTGGGCGGACGCTTCGACGCGGTGTCGCGCGAATCGCTGCTACTGGGCAACAACGTGCTGCTGGCGGTGGCCACCGCGTCGGTGCTGCTCGGCACGCTGTATCCGCTGTTCCTCGACGCGCTGGGGCTGGGCAAGATCTCGGTCGGGCCGCCGTACTTCGACGCGGTGTTCGCGCCGATCATGGCGCCGCTGGTGTTCCTGATGGGCATCGGGCCGCTGGCGCGCTGGAAAAGCGCGGCGCTGCCCGATCTGTGGACGCGGCTGCGCTGGGCGCTGGCGGTGTCGCTCGCGGTGGCGGTGCTGCTGCCTTTCATCGGCGGCCGCTGGTCGCCGCTCACCGCGTTCGGCTACTGGCTCGCCGCCTGGGTGGTCGCCGCCACGGTCGCGCTGATCCACCACCAGGTGCGGCACGCCGGCGGCCGCAAGCTGGCGGCGCTGGCGCAGCAGCCGCGCGGCTGGTGGGGCATGATCGCGGCGCACCTCGGCGTGGCGGTTTTCATCGTCGGCGTGACCACGGTCAAGAGCTACGAGATCGAGCGCGACGTGAAAATGGCGCTCGGCGACACGCTGACCGTGCGCGACTACACGTTCCGTTTCCTCGGCGTGAGCGACGGCATGGGACCGAACTACAGCGCGGCGCGCGGCACGGTGGAGGTCACGCGCGACGGCAAACCGTACGCGGTGCTGCACCCGGAGAAGCGCGTCTACGTCGCGCAGTCGCAGATGCCGATGACCGAGGCGGCGATCCGCTCCGGCATCTTCGGCGATCTGTACGTTTCGCTGGGCGAACCGG
>DATLZG010000080.1:0-2585 GCA_035574095.1 Burkholderiaceae bacterium
TCGAATACGCGGGCTTCGACCCGGGGTTCCTGATCGGCGGCATTCCCACGAACTTCGGCGTCTCGGCGCGCCTTACGGCGTCGCGCTTCTTCGTGATCGAGGCGGACGAGTACGACACGGCGTTCTTCGACAAGCGCTCGAAATTCGTGCACTACCGCCCGCGCATCGCGGTGCTGAACAACCTCGAGTACGACCACGCCGACATCTTTCCCGACCTGGCGGCGATCGAGACGCAGTTCCATCACTTCGTGCGCACGGTGCCGCGCAGCGGCCGGCTGGTCGTCAACGGCCGCGACGCGGCGCTGGCGCGCGTGCTGGCGCGCGGCTGCTGGTCGGAGGTGGAACGTTTCGACGTCGAGGACGGCTGGCACGCCGAGGCGATCGACGAAGGCGCCGAGCATCGGTTCGACGTGCTTTGCGGCGGCACGAACTACGGCCGGCTGACGCTGCCGGCGGCCGGCGCGTTCAATCGCAGCAACGCGCTGGCGGCGATCGCCGCCGCGCGTCACGCCGGCGTTGCGCCGGCGGTGGCGTTGGAGGCGCTGCAACGCTTCGCCGGCGTCAAGCGCCGGCTGGAGGAGCGCGGCCGCGCGGGCGGCGTCGCGGTGTACGACGATTTCGCGCACCACCCGACCGCGATCGCAGCGACCCTCGCCGGCTTGCGGCGCCGGGTGCCGCCGCACGAGCGCATCCTCGCGGTGCTGGAGCCGCGCTCGAACACGATGAAGCTGGGTGCGATGAAAGAGCGACTGCCCGACGCGTTGCGCGCGGCGGATCTGGTGTTCTGCTACGGCGCGCGCGAAGGCAAGAACGCGCTCGGCTGGGACCCGGCCGCGGCGCTGGCGCCGCTCGGTGCGCGCGCCGCGTGTTTCGATCGTCTCGAGGCGCTGGTCGAGGCGGTGGTCGCGGCGGCGCGCCCCGGCGACCACGTGCTGGTGATGAGCAACGGCGGCTTCGGCGGCGTGCACGGCAAGCTGCTCGCCGCGCTGGCCGCGCGCACTCCGCAGCCGAGCGTCGCGTGATCCTGTATCTGCACGGCTTTCGCTCGTCGCCGGCCTCGCGCAAGGCGACCTTGCTGCGCGCACTGATGAAGGAACGCGGCCTGGAAGCGGACTATGTCTGCCCGCAGCTGCCGGCCAGCCCGCGCGCCGCGGCCGAGGTGGCGCTCGCCGCCGCGCAGCTCGAGGCGCCGGACCGGCTGGCGGTGATCGGCTCCTCGCTCGGCGGTTACTACGCAACCTGGCTGGCGGAGAAACTGGGCTGCCGCGCCGTGCTGCTGAACCCGGCGATCACGCCGTACGAAGACTTGAAGGCGTATCTGGGCACGCAGACCGTGTACTTCTCGAGCGCGACGATCGACATGAAGCCCGAGTATCTGGACCAGTTGCGGGCCCTGGATACGCCGACGATCACGAAGCCGGAGCGCTATTTCCTGATCGCCGCCACCGGCGACCGGCTGATCGACTGGCGCACGATGACGGCCAAGTACGCCGGCTGCCGTCAGCGCGTGATCGAAGGGTCCGATCACGAGCTGTCCGACTTTGCGCAGTACGCCGACGAAGTGCTGGCGTTCTGCGGCGTTTGATGAGGGAGTGCAAGTGAGGCTGAAGGACAAGGTCGCCATCATCACCGGCGCGGCGCAGGGCATCGGGTTTGCCACCGCGCGCAAGTTCCTCGACGAGGGCGCGATCGTCGCCGTCGCCGACGTCAAACCGGATGCCGTGCAGGCGGCGGCACGGGAGTTGAAGCGCAACGGCGAAGCCGTCGCGGGCTTTGCGGTGGACGTGACCAAACGACCGCAGATCGACGCCATGGTCGAGGCGGTTAAGCGCCGCTGGGGTCGTATCGACGTTTTGGTGAACAACGCCGGCATCACGCAGGATGCGCGCCTGCAGAAGATGACCGACGAGCAGTTCGATCGCGTGATCGAGGTCAACCTGAAAGGCGTGTACAACTGCGCCAAGGCGGTCGTCGACACGATGATCGAGCAGGGCAGCGGCGTGATCCTGAACGCCTCCAGCGTGGTCGGCATCTACGGCAACTACGGCCAGACCAACTACGCGGCCGCCAAGTTCGGCGTGATCGGCTTCGTCAAGACCTGGGCGCGCGAGATGGGACCGAAAGGCGTGCGCTGCAACGCGGTCGCGCCCGGTTTCATCAGCACCTCGATCCTGCAAACCATTCCGGACAAGGTGATGGAGTCGATCACGGAGCGTGTGCCGCTGAAGCGGCTCGGCCGTCCGGAGGAGGTGGCCAACGTCTATGCCTTCCTCGCCTCCGACGAGGCCAGCTACATCAACGGCGCGGTAATCGAGGTCGCCGGCGGAATGACGGTCTGATGGAGGTCGCCGCCAAACCGCTGCCGCCGTCGGCGCAGCGAGTACAGGCCGCACTCGACGCCGCGGGGGTGGCGACGCGGGTGGTCGAGCTGGCGGTTGCCGCGCGCACTTCGCAGCAGGCAGCCGATGCGCTCGGCGTCGAAGTCGGCCGCATCGCCAAGTCGCTGGTTTTCCGCGCGGTCGAATCGGGCCGCGCCGTGTTGGTGATCGCGGCCGGCGACCGCCGCGTCAACGAAGCGGCGGTGG
>DATLZG010000081.1:0-2037 GCA_035574095.1 Burkholderiaceae bacterium
CGGTGCTGCGCGCCACGCCGACGGTCACGCTGCTGCCCGAAACCGATGTCGGCACGTTCGCGGCACTGCTGGCGGGGAGCCGGCTGGTCGTCGCCAACGACAGCGGCGCCGGTCATCTGGCGGCCGCGGTCGGCGCGCCGCTCGTCAGCGTGTTCGGCGTAACCGATCCGAGCCGCACGCGGCCGTGGACAAAGACGCTGCGGTTGGTCGGCGGCGCCGACGGCTGGCCCGAGTTCGACGCCGTCTGGTGCGCCGTGCGCGAACAGCTCGCCGCCGAGCGAGCGATCGTCGAATGAGCGCCCGCGCGGCAGCGACCGCATCTCTGTGGAGCGACCGGCTGACCCGCGGCGCCGCGGTCGCGGCCGCGTTCTTTCTGCCGATTTCCACCGCCGCCGCCGGTGCCGCGCTGGCGCTGTTCGCGCTCGCCTGGATCGCGAGTCCGAACCTGCCCGCGCGGCTGCGCGCCGCGGCGGCCGATCCGGTCGCGCGCGCGGCGCTGGCCCTTGCGCTGCTGTTCGCCGCCGGCACGCTGTGGAGCAGCGCGACCGCGGCCGAGGCATGGGCGGAAGCGCTGAAATACCGCAAGCTGCTGCTGCTGGCGATGATGATCGCGGTGATGAACGAGCGGCGCTGGCGGTGGGCGGTGCTGGCGGCGTTCGTCGCCGGCGCATTCGTCGTCATCGTCGCCTCGATGTTGATCGCCGCCGGCGTGCTGCCGCCGGCGCCCCGCGGCGGACCGGGCAACGCGGTCGCGTTCAAGAATCACATCACCGAGAGCTTCGTTTCCGCACTCGCGTTCTTCGTTCTGCTGACCGCCGCGCGCTGGGATGCGCGGCCGCTCGCGCGCGCGCTGGCATCGATCGGCGCCGCCGCCTGCGCCGCGCACGTGCTGTGGCTGCTGATCGGCCGCACCGGCTACGTGATGCTCGCGGTGATGTTGCTGACTTGGGCCGCGCTCGCTGCGGGCCGGCGCCGATCGCTCGTCGCCGGCGCGCTCGGGGCGGCGGCGCTCGCGCTCTTCGTGCTCGCCTCGCCCTCGTTCCTCCAGCGCGCGCAGTCCACCCTTGCCGAAGCGCGCGAGTATCAACAGTCCGGCGCCGTCACCTCGGTCGGCATGCGCTATCTGTTCGCGCAGCGCGCGTTGGAGCTGTGGTGGCGCGCGCCGCTGTGGGGTCACGGCACCGGCAGTGTCGCCACCGAGTACGCGAAGTTCCCGAAAGACACCGCCGCCGCGTCGTTGCCGACAGACAATCTGCACGGCGAGTACTTCGGACTCGCGGTGCAGTTCGGCGTGCTCGGTCTGGCCGCGTTCGGCGTGCTGTTGTGGCGGCACGGCGCGGCTGCGGCGCAACTCACCGGCCCGCGGCGCGACCTGGCGCTCGGCCTGCTGGTCGCGTTCGCCTTCGGCGCCCTGTTCAACTCGCTGTTGCGCGATTTCACCGAGGGCCATCTGTACGCGGTGCTGGCCGGAACCTTGCTCGCCGGCAGGAGCAAGCCGTCGCCATGAGCCCGCGCCTGTCGGTGGCGATCATCGCTTGCAACGAGGCGGCCAACCTGCCCGCCTGCCTGCGCTCGGTCGCCTGGGCCGACGAGATCGTCGTGGTCGACAACGGCAGCACCGACGGCTCGCAGCGGATCGTCCGCGACTTCGGCGCGCGCCTGATCGAAACTCCGGACTGGCCCGGCTTCGGGGCGCAGAAGAACCGGGCCCTCGACGCATGCCGCGGCGAATGGGTGCTTTCGCTCGACGCCGACGAGCGCGTCAGCGCCGAACTGCGCGCCGAGATCGAGACCGTGCTCGCGCAGCCGGCGTTCGACGTCTATGCGCTGCCGCGCCGCTCCAGTTACTGCGGACGGTTCATCCGCCACGGCGGCTGGTGGCCCGATTACGTCACGCGCCTGTTCCGGCGCGGCGCGGCGCGCTTCTCCGACGCTCGCGTGCACGAAGCGCTGGTAACCGACCGCCCGATCGGGCGGCTGCGCGCGCCGCTGGTGCACTACAGCTTCCGCTCGATGGAGCAGGTGCTCGACAAGATG
>DATLZG010000082.1:0-3976 GCA_035574095.1 Burkholderiaceae bacterium
GCCTCCGGCCGCGGCACCAGGCGGATCCATTCGCCGTGCCGCCACACGCCGGGAAACATGTCGAAGTAGCTGTCGCGGTAACGCGCGCCGTCCGCATCGTTCCAGAAGTAAAGCGGCATCGACGGCAGCGGCGCTGCGCACACCAGTTCCCCGACCTCGTCGAGCACCGGGCGGCCCGACTCGTCCCATGCCTCGACTTTCGCGGCGAGCGCCCGGCATTGGATCTCGCCTTCGTACACCGGCAGCGTCGGCAGCCCGCCGACGAACAACCCGGCGATGTCGGTGCCGCCGGAGATCGAGGTCAGCCAGACATCCCGCTTGACCTGCTCGTAGATCCAGCGGTATGCCTCGGGTGCGAGCGGCGAGCCGGTGGAGCCGAGCGCGCGCAGCGCCGACAGATCGAAGCTCCGCCCCGGTGCCAGCCCCGCTTTCAGGCAGTTGGCATAGAAGGCCGCCCCGGCGCCGAAGAACGTGATTCCCTCCTCGGCCACGAAGCGCCACAGCGTGCCGAAATCCGGCCAGCCGGGGTTGCCGTCGTACAGGCAGATCGTGGCTCCCAGCAGCAGCCCGCCGACCTGGAAGTTCCACATGATCCAGCCGGTGCTGCTGTACCAATGGAAGCGATCGCCCGGCCCCAGATCGCAATGCAGCCCGCCGTCTTTCAGCGTCGCCAGCACGATGCCGCCGTGGCCATGCACGATGGCCTTCGGCATGCCGGTGGTGCCGGACGAATACACGACCCACAGCGGGTGATCGAAGGCTACCGGCTCGGTGACGAGCGTGCCGCCGGCATCGAGCAACTGCGACCACGGCAAGGCCTGCGGCAGGGTCGCCTCCACCTCCAGCACCGGCACGCACACGGTGTGCGCGAGCGTGGGCAAGGCCGCGCGCAGCTCGGCCACCACCGCGCGGCGGTCGTAGGTCTTGCCGCCGTAGCGGTAGCCGTCGCAGGCGATCAGCACTTTCGGTTCGATCTGCCGGAAGCGGTCGAGCACCGCCACCGGTCCCATGTCGGGCGAGCACACCGACCAGATCGCGCCCACCGACGCCACCGCCAGGAACGCAACCACGGTCTGCGGCACGTTCGGCAGATAGGCAACGACGCGATCGCCCGGGGCGACCCCCAGCGCGCGCAGCGCGTTGGCGACCGCCGCCACCTGTGCGCGCAACTGCTGCCAGCCGAGCTCGACGCGTGCGCCGGACTCGTTGCGAAAAACCAGCGCCGGGCGAGCGTCGGTGGCGTGGCGGAAGATCTGATCGGCCAGATTCAGACGCGCGCCCGGGCACCAGACCGCGCCCGGCATGCGGGCTTGCGCCAGCATGCGCTGCGGCGGCTGCGCGGCGACGACGCCGTAGTAGTCCCACAGCGCGCGCCAGAAGGACTCCAGGTCCCGCGTGGACCAGGCCCACAGCGACTCGTAGTCGGAGAAAGCCAGCCCGCGTTCGCGCCGCAACCAATCGGTGAAGGCCGTCACGCGCGCGGCGCGCACGCGTTCGGGGCCCGGGGTCCAGAGCGCTTGCATGGCGAGGAAGTTTGCACCGGTATCGTTGCGGCGTGAATCGGTCCTCCCCGCTATGGCTGCGCGCCCACCTGCCGCTGGCCGCCTCGATGGCGCTGGTCGGCGTTTACGTGGCGCTGGCCAAGCCGCTGCTGGCGGTACTGCCCGTGTTCGCGCTGGCGTTCCTGCGCTTTGCTATCGCGGCGGTGGCGCTGGCGCCCTTCACGCCGCGCGCGCGCGGCGAGGCGCCGCTGTCGACGCAGGAGCGCCGGCTGTTCTTCGTGCTGAGCTTCTTCGGCAACTTCCTGTTCACGCTGTGCCTGCTGGCCGGACTGGCGCGCACCACCGCCACCGCCGCCGGCGTGATCCTGTCCACGCTGCCGGCGGTGGTCGCGGTACTGTCGTGGCTGGTGCTGCGCGAGCGGCTGGGCCGCCGCGCGCTGGCCGCGATTGCGTTCGCCGTGGCCGGCGTCGCGTTGTTACAGTTCGCGCGTGCCGACGCCGCCGCCGATGCGCGCGCGACCCTGCTCGGCAATCTGCTGATTTTCGGCGCCGTCGTGTGCGAGGCGACCTATGTCATCGTCGGCAAGCGGCTGACCGCCACGCGCACACCGCTGCGCATTTCGGCGCTGCTGAACCTCGGCGGTTTGCTGCTCGCCGCGCCCTTCGGTTTGTGGCAGTTGCGCGCGGTGCAACTGGCGGCGCTGTCAGCGACGCATTTGGCGCTGCTGGTCTTTTACGCGCTGTCCGCGAGCTGGTTCGCGGTGTGGCTGTGGATGACGGGTTTGAAGCACGTGCCGGCCAATCAGGCCGGCGTGTTCACCGTCGCGCTGCCCGTGACCGCCGCGGCGATCGGCGTCGCCTTCCTCGGCGAGGCGTTCACGCCGCTGCACGCGGCCGCGCTGGCCGCTGCGGCGGCCGGCGTCGTGTTGATCACCACCGGCCGCGCAAGGTGAGTTGGAACCTATCTCAAAATCCCCGACGGCCGCGTTGCGACGAGAAGCGGGCGGACGTCAGGCGGCGCGCGCAGGACAGTCGTCGGGGCTACTGGGCTGACCGCCGAGCGCGCCAACACCGCGCACGCCCGCTTATCCTCGCAACCCGACGGGGCCGCGGCCGCCACGGATTTTGAGATAGGTTCTTGACCTCCACACCGTGACTCTCGCCATCAGCTACGCCGACATCGACGCCGCGCGCGAACGGCTGCGCGGCGTGGCGCACCGCACGCCGGTGCTGACCTCGCGCACGGCGGACGCGCGCACCGGCGCGCGGCTGTTCTTCAAGTGCGAGAACTTGCAGCGCGGCGGCGCGTTCAAGTTCCGCGGCGCGTACAACGCGCTGGCGCAGTTTTCCGCCGAGCAGCGCGCGCGCGGCGTGGTGGCGTTTTCCAGCGGCAACCACGCGCAGGCGGTGGCGCTCGCCGCCCGTCTGCTGGGCATCCCGGCCACGATCGTGATGCCGCACGACGCCCCGGCGATCAAGGTCGAAGCCACGCGCGGCTACGGCGCGCAGATCGTCGTCTACGACCGCTACCGCGAGGACCGCGAGGCGATCGGCCGCGCCTTGGCCGCCGAGCGCGGCCTGACTCTGATCCCGCCCTTCGACCATCCGCACGTGATGGCCGGCCAGGGCACCGCGGCGGCGGAGCTGATCGAAGACGTGGGCGCGCTGGACGCGCTGATCGTGTGCGTCGGCGGCGGCGGCCTGATCTCCGGCTGCGCGGTGGCGGCCAAACATCTGGCACCCGACTGCCGCGTGATCGGCGTCGAGCCCGAAGCGGGCAACGACGTGCAGCAAAGCCTTGCCGCCGGCCGCATCGTCGCCATCGACGTGCCGCAGACCATCGCCGACGGCGCGCAGACGCAGCGCGCCGGCGAACTCACGTTTCCGGTGATCCAGTCGCTGGTCAGCGAAATCGTCACCGTCTCGGATGCGGCGCTGGTGCGCACGATGCGCTTCTTCGCCGAGCGCATGAAGCTGGTCGTGGAACCCACCGGAGCGTTGGCCGCCGCCGCCGCGTTCGAGAAACTCGCCCTTTCCGGTCAGCGCGTCGGCGTGATCGTCAGCGGCGGCAACGTCGACTTGGCGCGCTACGCGCAGTGGCTGGCCGCGGGCACCGAGCCATCGGATAAGGCGTCCTGACCGAGCGCGCGAACCGCGCGCCGGCGCGCGCCGGCGGCCGGCAGGTGCCGCACGATCGCGGCCAGCAGCGTTCGCCGGCGCACCGGTTCCCCCGCGATGCGCGCCGCGTACCACGCGGACACGGTCGGATCGAGCAGCATCAGCCCGAGCCACGACTGCCAGCCGGCACCCGGCCGATAAAGCAGCGCGGCCAGCCAGCGATCCAGCAGCAGATCGCGCCCGACCGGCGCACGCCGCAGCGCCCGCCGATACTCGGCGAACGAGAAATCGCCGGTGGCCAGGGCCCGCGCCACGGCATCGCCGGCGATCGCCGCCTGCTCCAGCGCGACCGCGAT
>DATLZG010000083.1:0-2420 GCA_035574095.1 Burkholderiaceae bacterium
CAGCTTGTGCGGCGGCGGATTGGAGAACGCCGCAAAGCGGTTCCAGCCGCCGATCTCCACGCGGCCGAGCTGTGGATGGTCGAACGGCTTCCAGTCGACGTAGCCCGCGCCCTTCAGCTCGGCATCCGCCCAGCGCAGCAGTTTCAGGTCGTCTTCCGGCGGGTGGTCGCGGTACCAATGGACCCACTGCTTGTCGTCGATGCCAGCTTCCTTCTTCGGGTTCCAGATCTCCACGGTCCACATCAAGCAACCGAGGTGTTCGTAGATCCAGTCGAAGGCGCCGCCGATGTACTGGTTCGGGTAGTAGACGAACTCGTGGAAGATCGAGATCGCCGGATAGCCGGTCAGCTCTTCCCCCTTCCTGCCGATCTTCTGGTAGGTCCACAGATCCTCGGGCGGCATCTTGTCGTCGGGGCGATCGCCGAACGGCCGCAGCAGCACGCCGGAGTAGGTGTGGAAACTCACCCCGCCGCAGATGTTCGGATGGCGCACGATGAAGTCCACCACCGCGCGCACTTCCGGCTCGGAAGTCGGGTAGGGACCGGCGCCCAACTGTTCGTGCTCCTGGCGCCAGCCGGACGGGAAGTTGCGGTTCAGGTCGAGCCCCTCGGCGTTGCCGAACGCGCCGACCAGCTCGACCGATACGCCGTCGAAGTTGCGGATGCGGCCCTCGGGCAGCACGCGGTAGTACGCGCCGCCGGGCGGGTCGGTCGGGTCGCGGCGGATCAGCAAGCGCGGCTCGTCCGGATGCGGTTTCCACGGCCCGTTCGGATCCGGGATGCGCATCTGCAGAATGCGGCCGTCGCCGTCGATGTCCTCGACGATCAGGCCCTCGACCGGCTCCTCGTCGTATGGATAGCGGCGCGTGCTCGAGCGCACGTACTTGGGCTTGTCCGCCAGCGCCCACTCGGCGCCGTCCGGGTTGATGCGCGGGCAAACGTAAAAGGCCCGCGTGTCGAGGCAGCGCCGGATCTCGGCGTCGGTCGCGTAGCCGGACGTCAGCCAGTCGAGAAGGTAAAGGCACGCGGTGGACGCCGCCAGCTCCACCGAATGGATGTTGCCGTCCACCCAGAACGCCGGCTTGTCGGCGGCCGCGCCGGTCGCCTGGTTGGTCACGGTGACGAGCGGGATCGCGCGGCCTTCGTGGCTCGCGCCTATCGTTTCCACCGACACCAGCTGCGGATGCTCGGCGGCGAACGCGTGCAGCGCGCGCAGCAGTTCTTCGTATTTGTAGAAGCGCGTGTAGTCCAGGGTCGGCATCGATCGGCGCCCGGGCAAAGGACAAGGGCGCCGATCATAAGCGGCTAGGGCGCCGCGGCGACGTGCTGGCCGCGGCAGCCGGCGAACAGGTCGCGTTCCGGTCGATAGCGCGGCGTGGCGACCGACAGCAGTCCGAGCACGGAGTGAAACAGGTGATCGTGCGAAGCGGGCTCGGCCGCGCGGCGGCGCAGGCAGCCGAGATCGACGCCGAAGGAGCGCGCAGAGTCGTTCGGAAGCCACCACAGCATCGGCACTTCGAGCTGCTCGCGCGGCGCGATCGAGTAGGGCATGCCGTGCAGATACAGGCCGCCCTCGCCGAGCGATTCGCCGTGGTCCGACACATACGCGAGCGCGATGTCGTAGCGGTCGCGCAGGCCGTCCAGGTCGCGGATCGTCTGCGCCAGCAGGTGATCGGTGTACAGGAGCGCGTTGTCGTAGGCGTTGACGATCTGCTCGCGAGAGCAATCGCCCAGCTCCTTGCTTTCGCAGGCCGGCGCGAAGCGCGCGAACGCGGGCGGATAGCGGCGGAAATACGCCGGCCCGTGATTGCCGAGCTGATGCAGCACGACCACGGTGTCGGTGGGCGCGCCGGCGACCGTCTCGCGCAGCCCGGCGAGCAGAATCTCGTCCAAGCAGCGTTCGCCGTCGCACAGGCCGGGCACACGTTCATGCGACAGGTCGCGCACCTCGAGGCCTTCGCACACGCCCTTACAGCCGCTTTGATTGTCGAGCCAGACTACGCGCAGTCCAGCGCGCGCCAGCAGGTGCAGCAGCGATTCGTGCCGGCGGATGCGCGCGGCGTCGTACTCGGCGCGTCCGAAAGGCGAGAACATGCACGGCAGCGAGACCTCGGTCGAGGTGCCGCAAGCGACGGTGCGGGCGAAGTACACGACCGGCAGTTGCGCCAGCTCGGGGTTGGTCAACCGCGCGTAGCCGCCGAGCGAGAAGTTGGCCGCGCGCGCCGTTTCGCCGACCACCAGCACGAACAGCGTGGGCTTGCGCGCCGCGGCGGCCAGCACCCGATGCGCCGGTTCGGGCGGATCGCGCGGCACCGTCGCGCTGCGCGCATCGCCGACCAGCACGCGCCCGAGCGACCAGAACACGTTGGCCGGGGTGATCAGATAGCGCAGTTCGCGCCGGTTGCGCATCGCCGAGGCGAG
>DATLZG010000084.1:0-9029 GCA_035574095.1 Burkholderiaceae bacterium
CGCTGTGGCTGTTTCAGCGCATTACCGCGCAGTATCACGACGCCGAGCCGCTGCTGGCGGCCCTGGCCGCGCCGGCGCCGCTCGACTTGCGCGTCAACCGCCTGAAAGCGGAGCGCGACGCCGTACTGGCGGAACTACGAGCGACGCTCGCCGCCGAGCCGACGCCGTACTCGCCGGACGGCATTCGGTTGCGCGAGAAACCGGCGCTGACGCGCTGGCCCGTGTACAAAGAGGGGCGCGTCGAGGTGCAGGACGAAGGCAGCCAGCTGATCGCTCGACTGGTGGCGCCGAAGCGCGGTGAGATGGTGGTGGACTTTTGCGCCGGCGCCGGGGGCAAGACGCTCGCCCTTGGCAGTTTGATGCGCTCCACCGGACGGCTGTACGCGTTCGATGTCAACGCGAAGCGACTGGCCGGGCTCGGCCCGCGGCTGAAGCGCAGCGGGCTGTCGAACGTGTTTCCGGCGGCCATCGCGGGCGAGAACGATGCGCGCGCCAGGCGGTTGGCGCGCAAGATCGACCGCGTGCTGGTCGATGCGCCATGCTCCGGCAGCGGCACCTGGCGGCGCAACCCGGACCTGAAATGGCGCTTCGACGAGGACGAATTGGTGCGCGTCAACGCGACGCAGGCGAACCTCCTGCGCGCCGCCAGCCGACTGGTCAAGCCCGGGGGTCGGCTCGTGTATGCCACTTGCTCGCTGCTCGCGGTTGAGAACCAGGAGGTGGTCGAGGCCTTCCTGGGCGAGAACCCGGAATTCGAGGCGGTGCCCGCGGCGGAGGTGCTGCGTGGGCAGGGCATTGCGATCGATCACGCCGAGCGTTTCGCGCCCTGGTTCGTCATGTTGCCCCATCTGCACCATACCGACGGGTTCTTCGCGGCGGTGCTACAGCGCCGTTGACCGGTCCCGGGAGCCACGAGCGAACGCGCAAGCGGGGGCGGAGCGGCTCAAATTTTTCTCTTGCACGCGCCGTTGCATCGGTACAATGCGCCGGCGGCTTGCGCTTGCGGGCCGCGTTTCTTTGATTGTTCGCCGGCGCAGCCGGCATCTCCGGAGAGTGCATGTACTTTTTCGAATTCATGGACGGTGGCCTGCTGGGCTTGAACTGGTGGCAACTGATCCTCGCCACGCTGGCGCTCACGCACGTAACGATCGCCTCGGTGACGATCTTTCTGCACCGCTCGCAGGCGCACCGGGCGCTGGACCTGCATCCGATCGCCAGCCATTTTTTCCGCTTCTGGCTTTGGCTGACGACCGGCATGGTGACGCGCGAGTGGGTGGCCGTGCACCGCAAGCACCACGCGAAATGCGAGACGCCCGAGGATCCGCACAGCCCGCAGACGCGCGGCTTGAAGAAGGTGCTGTGGGAGGGCTCGGAGCTCTACATGGCGGAAGCCGCCAACCCTGAGACCCTGGCCCGCTACAGCCATGGCACGCCGGATGACTGGCTGGAGCGCAACGTCTACTCGCGTTTCACTTGGCAAGGCGTGGCGATCATGCTCGGCATCGACTGGATCCTGTTCGGCTGGGCGGGGCTTGCGGTGTGGGGCGTGCAGATGATGTGGATCCCGTTCTTCGCTGCCGGCGTGATCAACGGCATCGGGCATTTCTGGGGGTACCGCAACTACGATTCCCCGGACGCGGCGACGAACATCGTTCCCTGGGGCATCCTGATCGGCGGCGAAGAGCTGCACAACAATCATCACACCTACCCGACGTCGGCCAAACTGTCGTCGAAGTGGTTCGAGTTCGATCTCGGCTGGGCCTACATTCGCGCGCTGGAGTCGGTGGGTCTGGCGAAGGTGCTGCGCGTGGCGCCGGTACCGAAGGTGGCACGCCCGAAGCCGCGTGTCGACCTGGAAACGCTGCAAGCGGTAATTTCGTATCGCTATGACCTGCTGGCGCGCTACGCGCGCGGCCTGCGCGACGCTTACCGCGAGGAACTGGCGAGGATGCGCGTGTCGGCCGCCGAGCGGCGCCGCTTCGCGGCGCTGAAGGCTTGGCTGCGCAAGAGCGACGTGCAGGCGATTCCGCCGGCGCAACAGCAGACGCTCAGCGAAATGTTGGCCCACAGCCGCGTGATGCAGACCCTGCTCGAGATGCGCGCCGAGCTGGCGGCGATCTGGAGCCGCTCCGCGACCTCGCGTGAACAGATGCTGGCGCACCTGCAGGACTGGATTGCGCGCGCCGAAGCGAGCGGCATCCGCGCCCTGCAGGAAACCGCGCTGCGCATCCGCAGTTACGCTCCCGCCACGGCTTAGCAAAGGGCGTCTGCGCAACGAAAAACGCGCCGGTGGGCGCGTTTTTTGTTCGCCTCAGCTCTCGGTACGCAGCAACCCCATCCGTTCGACGACACGGCGCTCCTGCGCGAACGCTTCGCGACAGGCGCGCGCGTACTCGGCCGGACCGAGATAGGCCGGCTCGAGGTCGTACTTCTCCAGCTCGGCGAGATGCAGCGGATCGAACAGCGCACGTTTGAGTGCGTCGTGCAGCGCCGTGACGATCGCCGTCGGCAGCCCGCGCGGGCCGCCGATCCCATACGGGGACATCGCAACGATCGGAAAGCCCAGTTCGCGCAGCGTCGGCACCTGGGGCCAGCGGCGGGTGCGGCGATCGCCGAAAGTGACCAGCAGGCGCAGCTTGCCGGAATCCACGTAGGGGCCGAAACCGGTCGTGCTGGCACCGGCCATCAACTGCCCCGAAGCTACCGCCAGCATCTGCTCGGCGACTCCTTTGTACGGAACGTGCAAGTAGCGCAAGCCGCGCATGGTGAACAACTCTTCGAGCACGACGTGCGGTGTCGTGCCGATGCCGTTGGTGCCGATCGTCAGCTCGCCCGGGTGTTCGCGCGCGAACGCGAACAGATCGTCGAGCGTTCGAAATGGGCTGCGCGCGCCGACCACGATACCGAACGTGTAGCCGGAGATCTGGATGATCGGCGTTACGTCGCGGATCGGGTCCCAGCCGACCTTTTGCGTGTACGGGGCGCGAAAGATGGTTTGCGGCAGCTGCGCGATCGTGTAGCCGTCGGGCGCGGCCTGTTGCAGGATCGGCATCGCCAGCGTGCCGCCGGCGCCAGCGCGATTCTCGATCACGATGCGTTGACCGAGGTGGCGCCCGGCGATCTCCGCCAGCACGCGCAGCGACAGGTCGGTCGATCCGCCGGCCGGCCACGGCACCCACAGCGTGATCGGCCGCTGCGGGAAGCCCTCGCCTTGCGCCATCAGGCTCGGCGCGGCCACCAGCCCTGCGGCCAGCGCGAGCATCCGCCGGCGTGCGCGCGATTCACTCATCTTCAGCCGCCGCGTTTGGTGAGCGCGCCGAAGCCGCGCTGCGGGTCGTAACCCCAGCACGCCAGCAGAAAGCACACGGCGCCGGTGCCGATGACGATCAGCGGCGCCCAGCCCGGGTCCTTGCCGTAGAGCGCGAAACGGATCCACTCGACCGCGTGCGTGAACGGGTTGGCCGTCGCCAGCCAGAACACCCACAGAGCGCCGGATTCCTGCAGCTTCCACAGCGGGTACAGCGCGGTGGAGATGAAGTACATCGGAAAGATCACGAAGTTCATCGTGCCGGCGAAGTTCTCCAATTGCCGGATGTGCACCGACAGCAGCAGGCCGAGCGCCCCGAGCATCAGCGCGGCCGCGGTCATCGCGGCCAGCGTGTGCAACGTGGTGGCGCCCAGGATCGGCAGCTCGGTGCCGAGCAGCCAGGCCACGGCGACGAATGCGAGCGCCTGTGCCAGGGACAGCACCGCGGTGGCGGTGAGCTTGGAAAACAGCAACCACGGACGCGGCAGCGGCGCGGTCAGCAGCAGCCGCATCAGCCCCATCTCGCGGTCGTACACCATGGCGAGCGACGACTGCATGCCGTTGAACAGCAGCACCATGCCGATCAGGCCGGGCGCGATGTAGACGTCGTACGGGATGTAGGTGTCGTACGGCGGCACGATCGAGACGCCGAACACATTGCGGAAACCGGCGGCAAACACCGCCAGCCACAGCAGAGGCCGCACCAGAGCGGAGATCAGGCGGCCGTACTGCTGGGAAAACTTGACCAGTTCGCGCACGACGATCGCGCGCAACGCGCGCAGCGCGTGCGCAATGCGCGGCGGCGGCGGCGCCAGCGCGCGGCCGGCGACCACGATGGGGGTATGGACGCGGGCCAGTTCGTTCATCGTGCCTTACACAGCCCTTCGGCGGCGTCTGCGCCGAGCGTGTCGAGCACGTTGGTCGGGTGCAGCACGCCTTCGACCGGTGCACTGCCGATCACGCCTTGGCCGTCGGTCAGCAGCAACGGTTGGCGCAGTTGCCGGTCCCAGGGTCGAAAACTCAAGCGTACGCCTTTGAAACCGTCGAGCGCGAAATCGGGCGCCGTCAGCGTCTTGACGGCGACGGCCGCGGCCGGATTCTTCGGCTGCGCCAGCGCCGCCTGCAGCACCGCTTTGGTGGCGATCCACGCCGCCCAGTCATGGCCGGTCATCGGCCGCCCGGCGCCGCGCTGGAAGCGGCGCGCCAGTTGCGGCGCGCCGAAACGTTCGAAGTTGCGCGCCCACGCCTCGGCGACCAGCCCGGCGTCCCCCACGACCGGGCGCGGCAGCGCGATGCGGTACGGCAGCGTACGCGCGAACTCGCCGTCCGTATCGACCACCCACACCACGTCGTAGTCGGCGTTGGCCGTGACCAGCAGCGGATTGCCGAGGTCGCGCTCGCGCGGATCGGCCGACAGCTTGAACGGGCGCGTTGCGACGAGCTTCAGCCCGTAGCGCTTGATCGAGGACTGCACGACCGCCAGCCGCGCCGCGTCGGCCGGGCGCGGCCCGGCCAGCACGAGCACGCGCGTCCACCGGCGCGCCGCGAGCCACTGCGCCAGCGCGTCGGCGCGCATGCGCTCGCTCGGAATCGTGTGCAGCAGGTGCGCTTGGCATTGCGCGCCGCGCAGCGCATCGGCGCCGTCGCCGGCGTTGAACAGCGGCACCTTGACTGCGCTTGCGGCAGCGGCGATCCAGTCCGCGGGCAGGTCGAGCACGACGGCTGCCGCGCCGGCCTTCTCCAGCTTGAGCAGCTGTGCGCGGGCATCGGCCGCGTCCCTGGCCTCGACGGCGGCGATGTTGACCTTGATCCCCGCCGCGTCCAGTTCGAACGCGCTTTCCTTGATCGCGACCTCGACGGCCTGCACGAGCGGGCCGCCGGGATGCCCCAGGTAGGCGAGCTCGACGCGGCGCGCGTCGAAACGCTCGTCGTCGGCGCGGCCGACGACGCCGACGGTCAGACTCGCGGCGGCGGCAGCCTGCCCGAGAACGGCCAGCGCCAGGGCAAACGCGCGCTCAATCATCGACGACGACGGTGTGCGGAACGCGGCCGACCGGGATCGTCTTCAGCGCCTTCGCCGCCGCGGTGTCGATGACCGTCAAATCGTCGGACAGGCCGTTGGCGACGAACAGGCGCGAGCCGTCGCGGTTCAGCGCAAGACCCCACGCCCGCTTGCCGGCCAGCACGAGCTGTGTCGTCTTGCGGCTGGCGACGTCGACGAAAGCGACATGGTTGGCGCGTCCCAGGCCGACGTACATCGTCTTGCCGTCGCGCGACAGCGTCAGCCCGACGGGGGTGATGTCGTCGGCGCGCATGCCCTTGACCTCGAACTTGATCGTGCCGGTTACCGATAAATCGCGGGTCGAAATGATGCTGACGCTGGCGCCCAGCTCGTTGGACACCCAAAGCTCCTCGCCATTGGCGGCCAGCGCGAAACGTCGTGGGCGTTTGCCCACGGCGATGTTCTTCTCCACCTTCCCGCTCGCCACATCGACGACATGGACCATGTTGGCCACTTCCGAGGTCACATACACGCGCTTGCCGTCGGGCGCGGTCAGCACGCCTTCCGGTTCTTTGCCGACGGCGATCGACTTGACCGTCTTCTTCGCGGTGATGTCGATCACGTTCAACTGGCCGTTTTCCTCGTCCGACACATAGGCGAATTTTCCGTCGGGGGAAAGATCGAAGATCTCGGGGTCGTCCCCGAGCGGAACCTGGCCCACGGACTTGCGCGCGGCGACATCGATCAGATCGGCGCGGTTCGAGTCGCTGCACGCCACCATCAGAACCGTCGCTCCCGGCATGAACTGCATGTGCCGCGGCCGTTTGCAGGTCGGAATCGTCCCGACCACCGAAAGCGTCTTGACGTCCACCATCGCGATCGCGTTGTCCTTTTCACTGGATACGAACGCCAGACCGGTCCCTTTCGCGTGCGCACCGGCGACCATCATCGACGCGACTGCAAGTGCTCCGAAACGCAACATGGTTCGTTCCTCCTCGTTCATCTCTTTCACGTTGTCATAGGGCTGCTCGTGGCCGCGACGAAGGCTTCCTCCAGCGTCGGTCCGCCGAGCGAGGCGGCGACTTCTCGCGGCGTTCCGTCGGCGAGCAGGCGGCCGCGATGCAGTACGAGCACGCGGTCGGCCGACTCGGCCTCCTCGACCCAATGCGTGGCCCACAGTACGCAGGTTCCGTGTTCGGCGACTTCGCGGCGGATCGCCGCTAGCAGATCGCGCCGGGACTTGGGGTCCAGGCCCACCGTCGCTTCGTCCATCAACAACACGGCCGGCCGGTGCAGCAATGCCCGTACCAGTTCGACTTTGCGCCGCGTGCCGCCGGACAACTCGCGCGCCGGGCGGTCCAATTCCGCATCGATTCCGAGCTGCGCGCAGCCGGCAGCGATGCGCTCTCGTGCCTGCGCACTCGTCAGCCCGTGCAGGTCGGCCTGTAGCTGCAGGTTGCGCCGGACCGTCAGATCGAGGTCCAGCGCCGGTTGCTGGAACACGACACCGATGTGACGCAGGACCTCGGGACCGCGCTCGCGCAGCGACAGGCCGGCGACGAAAACCTCGCCGGCGTCCGCAGCGAACAACCCCGTCAGCACTTGAAACAGGGTCGTTTTGCCCGCGCCATTCGGTCCGAGCAAGGCGCTGAACTGGCCCGGGGCGAGTCGGAAGGACAGGCCGTTCAGGGCGACGCGCTCGCCGTAGCGTTTGGTCAACTCCCGCACCTCGAGCATCGCGTGATCCATACGGCCGCGCCTATCCCCCGTGTGCCACCGGATGTAGCAAATTCGTGGCCAGCGCGAAGGCTCGCGGGCCGCACCGCACAAGCATCAACGAAGGGCGCCTACTTGAAGCGATACTGAACCTCGATCCAGAAGCTGCGTGGGGCGCCGGGGGCGACGAAGCGCTCGACCGGTCCCGGTCCGACTCCCTCGAGCGGCTGGCTGTCGGCATCGAAGGCATTGCGGTTCAGCGCGCCCAAGGTTTCATACTTGCGGTCGAACACATTATTCACCCGCGCGGATACGGTCCACTCCGTGCCGACCTCTACCGAGGCGCGTAAATGGGCGATGGTGTAACCACTGAGCGGCCGCTGCTCGTTGCTTTCGTCGCCGCGCAGGAACTGGCTGGACGCGGACTGCGTCTCCGCACCGAGCACGACGCTGCCCTGCCTCCATTCAGCGTTGGCCTTCAGGCGATGCCGAGGAATGCCGGGGACGCGATCGCCGGCGCGCACATCGAGGGTGGCCGGCTGTGACGGATCGGCGGGAACCGCCACCGGATTGAACAGCGCGACCGGGGACTCGAACGTCGCGTCGACGTAGGCGTAGGCCAGACCCCAGCGCAAGCGTTCGGCCCGCCCGGAAAGGCTGAGCTCGACACCTTGTCGCCGGGTCTTCGGCACGTTGGCGAAGAAGCCTTGGCCGGCGCCGACGGCGGTGAACAAGATGTCGTCGCGCAGGTCGGTGCGGAACGCGCCCACGCTCCAGTCGAGCGGGTTGCCGCGCGCGGAACGGACGCCGGTTTCCCACGATTTGGCGACGACGGGTCGCAGAGGAGGATCGGCCACGAAGGCGACCGGCAGCGAGCAGGGCGCGGCCGGGTCGGCGCAGGTCAGCTCGACCGGCGTCGGCACCCGATAGCCCTCGCTGTAGCGCGCGTAGACCGTGGCCGCAGGGACGGGCGCAAAGCTCACGCCGGCCGACGGCGTGAAGCGGCTGAAGCGGTGCGTGCCGTTCAGCGCGGGCTGCAGCCCGGTCAGATCGCGAATTTCGACTTTCGCGCGGTTGTGGCGGCCGGCGAAGGTCAGATGGGTTCGCTCGCCGATCGAAATCGTGTCGGTCAGGTAGATGCCGTCGTACACGTTGTAACCGCGCACGCGGACATCGAGCTCGAAATCGCCGTCGGGCGAGGTACCGCGGTCGGCGGTGAAGGTCGCCGGCTGCTCGTACTGCGAGAACTCGGCGCGTCCGCGGTCGCGGCTCACGCCGACCGTCAGTCGATGCGTGGCCGCCGCCGAACGCAAGGTCCAGGCCAGTTGCGCCGTCGCTCCGCTCGCCCATTGCCGCGTCGCCGTGCGGCGATTCTCGGCCTCGTACTCGTCGTCGGTCGGGTCGAGCGGCGTGCCGCCGTCGTCGTACTCGGCGTCCCCGTTGAACGTGCGCAGGCTCAGGCGCCGGTGGTAGACGTTGGCACTGAACAATGTGTCGCCGCCGAACGCGTGCCGCAGTTGCAGGTTGAGGAAGTGCAGGCGCGGCTTGGTCTCGTCCGGGTACGTGTAAACGCTTGCGCGCCGGCGCGCCAGCAGGCTCTCGGGGACCAATCCATTGCCGATCAGTGCGTTGTCGGCGAATGTATAGATCGCGTCGATCGACGTATCGCCCGCTTGCCAGCCCGCTTGTCCAAAAAGCTGCCGCACCCGCGAGGGCGATCTGTCGCGCCAGCCGTCTTCGTCCTGGTATTGCGCCGCTAACAGGCCGTCGAGCGATCCCGCCTGCCCGCCGACGGAAGCTTGCGCGGCGCGGCGGCCGAAGGAGCCACCGCCCAGTTCGGCCTCGATCCCGCCGTGAGTCCGCCCGCGCTTGGTCTGCACCACCAGCGCGCCGCCCAGCGTGTTGAGCCCGAATACCGGGTTGGCGCCGGGCAGTAGAGCCAGCGAGCCGATCGCTGCCGTGGGAATCAGATCCCAGAACACGATGTCGCCGAAAGGCTCGTTG
>DATLZG010000085.1:0-3764 GCA_035574095.1 Burkholderiaceae bacterium
GGCTGCTCGGGCGCGGCCATGAAATCCATCGGGCGGCCGTAGATGCGCCGCACGCGTTCTTCAAGCGGCGGATGGGTGGCGAACAGCCCGCGCACGAAACTGCGCTGCGCCGCGCCGAGGAACATGTGCGACAGGCTCTCCGCGTTCGGATGCGCGATCGCGCTGCCCAAGCCTTCGTTTTCGGTCAGCCAGCCGATTTTGCGCAGCGCGCCGCCGATACCGTCCGGGTTGCGCGTGAACTGCACGGCGGCGGCGTCGGCGAGAAACTCGCGCTGGCGCGACACGCCGGCTTTGATCAGGCGGCCGAAAAAAACGCCCACGTAGCCGACGATCCACACCAGCAGCCCGGCCATCATCAGCGGCACGGCGCCGCGCGCGTCGCGGCGGCCGGCGCGGCCGATATCCATCAGGAAGCGGCCGAAGGTCGCCACCATCAGCAGCCCGTACAGCACGCCGATCAGCCGCATGTTCAGCCGCATGTCACCGTTCAGGATGTGGCTGAACTCGTGGGCGATCACGCCTTGCAACTCGTCGCGCGTCAGCCGCGTCAGCGCTCCGCGCGTCACCGCCACCACCGCGTCGGCGAGCGTATGGCCGGCCGCAAAGGCGTTGATCGTCGCTTCGTTGTCCAGCAGGTACACGCGCGGCACCGGCACGCCGGAGGCGAGCGCCATCTCCTCGACCACGTTCAGCAGCCGGCGCTCCAGCAGGTCGCCCGTGCCCGGCTCGACCGCGCGCGCACCCACCATCCGAGCGACGACCTCGCCGCCGGCCGCCAGGCGGTTCATCTCCCACCAGGTGCCGCCGCCGATCAAGGCCAGCACGACGGCGGTGTTGGTGGCGAAAAAGCCGCGCGGCAAACCGCCACCCCACAGGCCCATCGTCATGCCGCCGGTCGCCCACAGATAGACGAGCGCGCCGACCGCGTTGACCGCGATCACCACGCCGGCGACCGCGAGCACGAACAGCACGAGCAGGCGCTTGCTCGCGCGCCGCGCCAGCTCCTGGTGTTCGAAGAAATTCATCGCGCCGGCCGTCGGCAGGCGGCCGCAGGCACACTCAGAACTGGACCTTCACCGGTTTTTTCTCTTCCGGCGCCTCGGTGGCCTGCAGCAGTTCGGCCGGTTTGAACGAGAAGAAGTTGGCGATCAGGTTGGACGGGAACTGCTCGACCGCGGTGTTGAAGGCCATCACCGCGTCGTTGAACGCCTGGCGCGCGAACGCGATCTTGTTCTCGGTGCCGGTCAGTTCTTCCGACAACTGCATCATGTTGGCGTTGGCCTTCAGATCGGGATAGGCCTCGGCCAGCGCGAACAGCTTAGCGAGCGCGCCGGTCAGCGCCCCCTCGGCCGCGATCAGCCCCTGGATCGCGGCGGCGTTGCCCGGATCGGCCGCGGCCGCCGCGTTGGCGGTGACCGCCGAGTTGCGCGCGCGAATCACCGCCTCCAGCGTTTCGCGCTCGTGCTTCATGTAGGCCTTGGCCGTTTCGACCAGGTTCGGGATCAGGTCGTAGCGGCGCTTCAGTTGCACGTCGATCTGCGCGAAGGCGTTGCGGAAGCGGTTGCGCAGATCGACCAGGCGGTTGTACGCGCCGACCGCCCAGAAGATCACCAGCGCGATCAGCGCCAAGAAAATCAGCCAGCCCATCCTCGTCCTCCGTTGTTCGTTGTTCGTTGACCGTTGTCGGTGATCCGCGAGCCGTTGTCCGCGCTGCGTTGTCGGCCGACGATTATCGGCGATCCGTCTACCGGCAGCGGTGAACGGTCAACGGATACCGGACCACGGCCTCACTTGCGCGCCGGCTGCGGGCCGGGCGCCGGGCCCTGGATCGCTGCCAGTTCCTCGGGCGTCAGGTAGTCGAACACCTTGACCACTTTGTTGACGCCGGATACGCGGCTGGCGACGCGCGCCGCCGCGTCGCCCTCTTCCTGCGTCACGCGGCCGAGCAGATACACGATGCCGCGCTCGGTGGTGACCTTCACCGCGCCGAGCGGCACATCCTTCGCCTCCAGCAGCGCGGCGCGCACCTTGGCGCTGATCGCGATGTCGTTGTTGCGCACCGGCGCCGGCGACAGTTCGCGCACCTGCAGCTCGTTGACGACCTCGCGCACGTTTTCGCCTTCCCTGGCGATCTTCTCCACCTCTTGGTAGATGCTTTCGTTGATCACCTGCCCGGCGAGCAGCACCTTGCGGTTGTAGCTGGTGACGTAGACGCTGATCTCCTCGCCGCCTTTGAAGCGGCTGTAGATCGCGCGGTTCAGCCGCCGCTCGATCGCCTCGTCTTCGAGCTGGATGCCGACCGAACGGCGGTCGGACGCGATCGCCGCGGCGCCGCCGACGGCAGCGCCGCCGATCACCAGCGGCACGCACGCGGTCAATGCGCACGCGGCGAGTGCGGCACCCAGCAGAATCGAACGTCTTGTCGCTCCCATTTGTTCTCCAGTTCTCCGGTCGTTGGGGTTCCGATCACTCGACGCCGAACGCGTCGCGGATCCATTCGCGCACGCCGCCGGCGTCGGCCGCAATCACGTCGAACCGGCACGGCGGCAGCGCGCGGCCGGCGCCGAAGTGTTGCGCCAGATAGTGCTGCGCGGCGCGCACCAGCCGCCGGCGCTTCAACGCGTCGACGCTGGCGGCGCCGCCCCCGAAGTCGGCCCGCGTGCGCAGACGCACTTCGACGAACACCAGCGCGTCGCCGTCGGCGGCGACGATGTCGATCTCGCCCTCGCGATAGCGCACGTTGCGCGCGACGATGCGGCAGCCGTGCTGGCGCAGATGCGCGCACGCCGCCTCTTCCGCGGCTGCGCCGGCGCGCTGTTTCGGCGTGCGCACACCCGGGACACGCCGCCGCAGAAACGTCATCGAGCCGACTCCAAGCGTTCGATCCTGCCGGAACGAAAGACCGCCGCCAGCGGCCTGCGTTCCACGCGCGCGCTGCGGCCGCGGTCCACGCGCAGGCGACCGGTCACACCGTCGATCTCGAACTCGCGCCGGCCGGCGAGCCACTCGGTCATCACCCGGTAGGCGTCGATCCCGAGCGCGTACAGCCGCTGCAATTCGCCCGACAGCGCGACCTGCGCGCGCGGATACACGATCACTGCCGGGTGGTCCGGCTCCAGCAGCCACGGCATGTCGACGAAGCGCACGCCGTCCAGATCCGGCGCCAACAATGCGGCCTCGGCCCCGCCCAGATTCACCTGCGAGGTCGCATACACCGGCAACCCGGCCGGCAGCCGCGGACGGATGAAGGCCGCCTCGCGCGCATCGAGCGCGGCGAGCACCGCGTCCACCTTCAATTGCGGCAGCTGCTCGGACAAGGTCTGCAGCACGGCATAGCCGACTTTGACGTCGAGTTGCGTCGCGCGCTCGCCGCGCTCGCGCAAGGCGTCGCGAAAGGCCGCCGCCATGCGCCGCGCCAGCGCGGATTCGCCTGCCAGCAGCAGGAAGCGCGGCGCGGTCGTCGCGGCCGGGGGCAGCTCGGCGAGCGCCAGGGCCACGACTTGGCGCGCTTCGGCCTCGATCGCCAGCCCGAACGCCAGCGAGTCGGGCGCCACCGCAGCGTCGCTCTCCGGCAGGTTGAGCGTCAAGACCGGCAGCGGAGCGACGACCCGACCGTCGCCCAGCGCGTTGACCAGCGCGCGCGTCAACGGACCGACCGCGAGCTTTACGCCGCGCTTCGCCGCCGCGGCCAGCGCATTCCTGAGCTGCGCCACGTTGTCTTCGATCTCGATCACTTCGATCGTCACGCGCGCGGGCGCCGCGCG
>DATLZG010000086.1:0-2054 GCA_035574095.1 Burkholderiaceae bacterium
CCGAACAGCACGCCGACCTTACCGAATGATTTGGGATCGTAGGCGGTCATGAACTGCGCTCCAGCAGTTTGGCCGGCACGCCGCCGATCGAACCTGCGCCCATCGTGATCACCACGTCGCCGGGGCGCGCGATGGCGAGAATCGCCGGCGGCAGTTCCTCCACGGTCTCGACGAACACCGGTTCGACCTTGCCGGCCACCCGTACCGCGCGGGCCAGCGCACGGCCGTCGGCGGCGACGATCGGCGCCTCGCCGGCTGGATAGACCTCGGCCAGCAGCAAGGCGTCGACCGTGGACAGCACCCTGACGAAGTCCTCGAAGCAGTCGCGCGTGCGCGTGTAGCGGTGCGGCTGAAACGCCAGCACGATGCGGCGGCCCGGAAACGCGCCGCGCGCGGCGGCGATCGTCGCCGCCATCTCCACCGGGTGATGGCCGTAGTCGTCGATCAGCGTGAAGCTGCCGCCGGCGATCGGCACCTCGCCGTGGTGGGCGAAGCGGCGGCCCACACCGGTGAAGCTCTCTAGCGCTTCCTGAATCGCCGCATCCGGCACCGCCAGCAGCGTGCCGATCGCGATTGCCGCGGTGGCGTTCAGCACGTTGTGTTCGCCCGGCAGGTTCAGCCGCACGTCGAGCGGCGGCGCATCTTCGCGCAGCACCCGGAACCGCATCGCGGTGCCGTCCGGCCGCGGCTCCAGTGCGCGGAACTGCGCTTCGGGGCCGAAGCCGTAGGTCAGCACCGGTTTGGACACGAACGGCAGGATCTCGCGCACGTGGCGGTCGTCGATGCACAGCACCGCGGTGCCATAGAACGGCAGGCGCGCCAGGAACTCGACGAACGCCCCCTTCAATTTCGCGAAGTCGTGGCCGTACGTCTCCATGTGGTCGTTGTCGATGTTGGTCACGACCGCCATCACCGGCATCAGGTTCAGGAAACTGGCGTCGGACTCGTCGGCCTCGACGACGATGTACTCGCCGGCGCCCAGGCGCGCGTTGGCGCCGACCGAATTCAGCCGGCCGCCGATCACGAACGTCGGATCCAGGCCGCCGGCAGCGAGCACGCTGGCCACCAGGCTGGTGGTCGTGGTCTTGCCGTGCGTGCCGGCGATCGCGATGCCCTGCTTCAGCCGCATCAACTCCGCCAGCATCACCGCGCGCGGCACCACCGGAATGCGCTTGGCGCGCGCCGCCAGCACCTCCGGGTTGTCGGCCTTGACAGCGCTGGAGACGACGACCGCGTCCGCGCCGGCGATGTTCTCCGCCGCGTGACCGAGAGCGACCTTCGCGCCCAGCTCGGCCAGGCGGCGCGTGGCGGCGTTGGCGGCGACATCCGAACCGCTCACCGTGTAGCCGAGGTTCAGCAGCACCTCGGCGATGCCGGACATGCCGCTGCCGCCGATGCCGACAAAGTGCAGATGCCGAACCGCGTGCCTCATCGCTGGCTCCCCCGCGTCTGCGCGCGCTGGGTCGGCATCGGCTGCGCCGCGGGTCGACGATGCCGGGGCCCCGCCCCCGGCATGCCGACGAAGTGCAAATGCCGCACCGCGTGCCTCATCGCGCCGCCTCCGCCAGGTGTTCGATCGCATCGGCGACAAGGCGAGTCGCCTGCGGCTTGCCCAAGGCGCGCGCGCGCTCGGCCATCTGGGCGAGCCGTTCGCGCGTCAGGCTGCGCAGCTCCTGCGCCAGCCGCTCGGCGGTCAATTCCTGCTGCGGCAGGTGGATCGCAGCGCCGTGGCGGGCGAGGAACTCCGCGTTGCCCTGCTGGTGACGCGTGGTCTCGGCGACGAAGGGCACCAGCAGTGCCGGCACGCCGGCCGCGCACAGCTCGGCCACGGTGATCGCGCCCGCGCGGCACAGCACGACATCGGCCGCCGCGTAGCGCGCAGCGATGTCGTCGATGAACGGCAGCACTTCGGCCTCCACACCCACGGCCCGATACGCGGCGCGCGTCGCCTCGACGTGCGCGGCGCCGCACTGGTGCACGACACGCGGTCGCGCCGCCGGCTCGAGCCGTGCCAGCGCCGCCGGCAGCGTTTCGTTCAGCGCTCGTGCCCCCAG
>DATLZG010000087.1:0-2563 GCA_035574095.1 Burkholderiaceae bacterium
TCGTCGCGTTGCCGGCGGCGGTCGTCTCGGCAAGGAAGTTGCCGAGCCAGCCACCGACCGGCGAGCGACCCAGAAAACGCAGCACGTCGGCGGCCGGACCGGCAGCCTTCAGAGCGAGCAGCAGGTGCGCGTCGCGGCTGAGATCGGGGATGCGCACCTCGATGCCCTCCAGCCGCGTGTCGAAAAGCGCCGCCTGCCGGCCGCTGAACTGCAGCCGCGCGCGCTCGATGCGCAAGTCGCCGGCGAGTTGTGTCACTGCCGGCCAATCCTCCAGGTACCGCAGGCCCACCTCGCGCAGCCGCGCCTGCACGCGGAAATCGCCGCCGCCGGCGGCGAACGGAAAGTCGGCCAGATCGCCGCGTACGCGCACGCTCGCATCCACCGCGTCGCCGGCGGTAAACGCGTGCGCCAGCCAGGCGCGCACGTCCGCTGCCAGCACGAGCGGCGCATACGCGTGTGCGGCCGGCACGCTCAAGCGCGTGACGCGGCCGACGACGTCGATCGTCCCCGGTCCCTTGCCGGCATCGCGCCAGATGCCGTTGGCGGTCAGATCGAGGTCGTCGTTGGCGAGCGCCACCGACTCGAAGCGCAGTTCGAGCTGCGGGTCGAGCGACCAGCCGACCGCCGCCCGCAGCGTTTTCGCGGCGATGCGCGGGGCGGCGAACACGCCGGGGAACTCGAGCGCGGCGTCGGTCGCGTCGATGTCGATGTGGCCGCCCGCCTCGGTCAGCGTCAGGCTGCCGGTCAGGTTTTCGAAGCCGGGCAGGCCAGGCCGCGGCGTGCCGCGCGCCGTCGTCGGCGGATCGGCCGCGGAGGCACGCGCCGACAGACCGGTAAAGCGCGCGCGCGCGGCGTAGCGCGGTGCCGCTCCGGTCTGCCACGTCGCGCGCAGCGCCGAGACTTCGCCGCGCGGCGCGAGCTGCTCGATGACCTCGCGCAGCCGCGGCGCGAGCGGCAGATGCCGCGCCAGTTGGGTCACGGCCTCGAGTTGCAGCCGGCTCGCTTCGAAGTCACCGCGCGCCGGCGCGAGCCGCAGCCGCAGATCGGTCGGCGCGATTTCCAGCCCGTCGCTGGTCAGCAGGCCGAAGTCGGAGAACGCGAGCTCGTTGCCGCCGGCCCATGCGCCGCCGAGCGCCTGCTGAGTAAAACGGCCCTGCATCCGTGCCAGTTGCAGCGGCTCCAGTTCCGGGCCCAGCCGCAACTTGACGTCGACCGCGGCCACGTCTGCGATCACGCGCTCGCTGCGCAGGCCGTCGAACGTCAGCCACGCGCGCAGCGCGCCTTGGCCGCGCTCGACTTCGAACGATTCGGCAACGCCCGCCAGCTCGAGCAGCCGCGCCACGTCGGCGTATTCGGTCTGCACGAACACGCGTCCGCTCCAGCGCGTGTAGTCGGCCAGCCGCGCCAGCGGCGGATGGCGGAACTCGGCGCGCAGGTCGATCGCCGCCGCCAGATCGGACGGCGGGCGCGCGCGCAGCGCCAGCCGATGCGTCAGCAGGCCGCGCCGGTATTCGAAGTCGCCTTCGTCCAGCAGCAGCGGCGGCGCCGGCGCGCCGTCGGCGTGACGCTGATCGAGGTAGCGCAACCGCAGGTCATGGATCACGATCTGCCGTTGTGCCAGCACCCAGTCCGCCAGCCGGCCTTCGCCGCGCGGCGCCGTCGGATCGATCACGATGCCCGCCACGGCAAAGCGCCCGTCGGGCAGCCGCTTGACCTCGATTTCGGGCGCGCGGATCGCCAGCCGCTCGAAGCGCGGCTCGAGCGCGGCGATGCTGCTCCAGGAGACCGTGGCGTCCAACTGCGGCAGCGCGAGCGCGACTTGCCCCGCGGCGTCGAACAGGCGCACGTTCACCAGCCGCAGATGCGGATGGATGCCGCGCCAGCCGGTTTCGATGCGGTCCAATTGCACCCGCACCCCGAGCGTGCGGCCGGCGATCGCTTCGACGCGCGGCCGCCACTCGTCGATGCGCGGCATCAGCCAATAGCGTGTGCCGAGATACAGCAGCCCGAACGCGAAGTAGGCGACCAGCAGCAACCAACCGATCGCGTGCAGCGCGACGCGCAGCGCCGCGGCGCAGCCGGCGCCGAAGCGGCGCGCCACCGAGCGTTCGGCAGCGGCCAGCGTTTCGTCCACCGCTTGTTCGACCGCGCGCTCGACGCGTGCGAGCGCCGAACCGGGCGGCGCGGCGGGCGGGGTCGGGGTGTCGTCGGGGGTCACGAGAACGAAACGCTCGGGGACGCGTTTGCGCGCACCGCGCTCGCCAAATCGCTCGCAGGCGCGCAGCGGGCGACTCCGTAGAATCGCCCGCGCCTGCCGCGAGTGTGCGCCTGGGCCCGGGCGGGTGCCAAGTGGCTTCGCGCCGACAGGTCGGGTCGAATTTTGCACAAGGTCGCTTGGTACGGCATGTGGACGCGATGACTCCCTTCGATCCGGCTCTGGCGGCGGCGGCGCAGCGACTGCTCGCCGATTCCCGCTTCGCGGCCCGGGCGCTGGCCGCCGAGCTGGGCGCCGATGCGCCGCCGGTGGCGCAGATCGAGCGCCTGTGCGCGCTCGCAGCCGCGC
>DATLZG010000088.1:0-3733 GCA_035574095.1 Burkholderiaceae bacterium
CGGCGATCTGCTGCTGCGCCCGCTGCACCTGGCCGACCAGCCGCGACAGGGCGCTGCCCTCTTTGTCGAGCGAAAACTCCTCGATCACCGTTTCGACCTGTTCGGCGAAGGCGCGCTGCAGGTCGCCGTGCCGCGCCGTCAGCTCGGCCAGCAGCCGGCGCAGAGCGCCGTTCTCGTTGTCCAGGCTGAACTGCGCCAGCACGGCGTCGGACTGCGCCTTCAGCGTGCCGTCGATGCTGGCGCGGATGGCGGCGACCAGTTGGTTGCCTTCGCCGGGCGCCAGCAGTGCCCGCAGCGGACTGCCTTCGCCCAGATGCGCGGCCAGCGTCTCGTCGATGCCGCGGCTGGCTTCCGCCAACTTGCGCTGGATGATCGAGGCCAGTTCGCCGTCCTCGGCGACCAGGCGCGCCACCCGGTCGCTGAACTGGCCAGAGCGCGGATCGAAGTAGCTGGCGAGGGTGCGGCCGACCACCGAGTCGACCAGCTCGCGATGTTTCTCCAGCCGCTCGGCGAGCAGCGTCAGCAACCGTTCGGACTCGCTGCGCAGCGCCGCCGCGTCGATGGTGCCGCGCGCGGCGCGCAGCGCCAGCACGCCCACCTTCAGCGCGGTCAGCGCGAACTGGGTGCGCTGCCGTCCCTCCGGGTGCTCGAGCAGCGCTGCCGCGGTCTCCGCATCGGAAACGACCAGGTTCAAGTAAAGCGGCGCCGCCTCGGCCGCCGGCGCGGTCTCCGCCATCGTTCGTTCCATCGCCCCGCTCCGTCCGTATCGACGAGGGGGATTGGACCGGACGCCAGGCTCAGGACGTGAGCCTCGGCCCGGAAATCTCGCGCGGGACGCGGGGATTGCGTTATCGATTCTCCCGGCCACGGGGCCCAAGTCTGCTTGCGTTGGCCGGAGACTCGGCGCCGGGCGCGCATCCGACCCACACTGCGGCAGCAGCCGATGCTATCGCCGCGTGGCGCATGTTCCCCCGTAGCGAACTGCGAACCCTCGGATGCAGGCGATACGCACCGCTCGACACGCCGCGTTCAACGCGTGGGTCTCGAGGATTGACGCGCGCGCCTCACGCGTAGCGCGCCGCGCCCGAGCCCAGCCGCGCGGCGATGCGCTGCCGCAACTGCGCCGGCGCCAGCACCTCGACGTTCTCGCCGTGGCGCAGGATGTCCATCTCCAGTTCGCGCGAATCGGCATACGGGACTTTCAGCTCGTAGCGACCGTCGGGCAGATCGCGCCCCTGCTGGCGCTCGTGCCAGATCTCGGCCCGCACCCAGCGCGCCGCGTCGGCGGAGAACACGAGCGTGGCCCACTGCAGATCGGTGCCGCGATAGATGCCGTAGCCGCGCGCGGTGTCCTCGTCGACCTGCTTGAGCGACACCTCCTTGGCCCGCGCCTCCAGCAGGCGGGCGTCTTCGATCGAATCGAGCGCGAACATGCGCACGCCCTCGCTCTTGTGGCACCACGCGTCCAGGTACCAGTTGCCGCGGTAGTGCACCAGACGTTGCGGCGAGATCTCGCGCCGCGAGCGTTCGTTGCGGTAGCGGGTGTAGTAGTCGATCAGCAGCCGCCGCCGTCCCATCAGCGCCTTGCCCACCAGTTCGAACCACTTCAGCCGAACCCGCCGCTGCTGCGAGGGCAGCAGCTTGACGCGCCTGAGCACCTCCGTGGCCGGCACGGCGTCGGCTCCGAGCGCCTTGGACAGCCGCTCCATCAGCGGCTTGATGTGCGGGCCGAGCAGCCCGCCGGCATCCAGCGCCTCCAGCATCTGGTGCATCGTCATCAGCGCCAGGCACTCCTCGGCGCTGAACCACAGGCCGGGCAACTGGAAGCGCGGGCCGACCGCCTGCTTGTCGTAGCGGTAGCCGCCGGCGTCGCGGTCGTAGACGATCGGCGCGTTGAGCCGGTCGCGCAGGTGCGCCAGATCGCGCTTCAGCGTGGCGCGCGACACCTCCAGCTCGCGCTGCAGATCGGCGAATGCGATCGGGCCGCGCTCGTGGATCAACTGGTCGATGCGGTAGTAGCGTTCGGTCTGGTTCATGCACGCCGGCGCGTCGTCGAGCAGGACGGCGAACAGCGTAGCGAACGGCGCCGCGTACATGAAGCGAAAAAAGCTTGCCGCCGCTCGACGCTAGCGTGTCCCGATCACGACGAAGCCGGCGCTGCGGGCGCCGTTGAGCGCCGCCGCGTACAGCACCGCCGACGCGCCGGCCCCGACGATGGCCGCGATGCCGTTGATGGTCTGCGTACCGAGCAGGCACACGCCGCCGTTGAACCGCACCGTCAGGTTGTAGACGGCCTTGCCCGAGGGCCGCGGCACGACCGCGCCGGCGAACGTGCAACCCGACGAACCCGCGCCCGTCAGGCTGCCGTCGGCGGCGACGTCGATGCGGAACGACTCGCCCGAGCGCAGCACGCCGCGCCAGGTCCCGGCGGCGGCCGCCAGCGTGGCCGAGCTGTCGTAGCGCGCGTCGTAGGCGGTGGCGAAGGACACCGCGCTGCCGCCGGCGCGCGGCGTCACCACGCCCTGCAACGAGACGCGCTCGCGATAGCTGCCGCTGACGGTCACCGGGACCACGTAGCCGCTCGCCCAGAAATCGAGGCCATCGGTCGAGGTGAAGTTGCCGTTGCTCGCGCTGCCCGTGCCCTGCACGACGCCGTAGATCACATTGCCCGCGTAGTACATGAACCAGTACTCGCCGTTCTCCAGTACCGCGCCGAGCGTGTCGTATCCGTTGGATGTCGTCCCCACCCAGAACCCCTGCGCGGGGGACGCCGGCGGCGGGGGCGACGCTGGCGGCGGCGGTGCAGCGGAATCTCCGCCGCCGCCGCAGCCGGCGACGACGAAAGCGAGTGCGATGGCGATCGATCGGATGGTCATCGTTTCCTCCTCCGGTGCGACGAGAGGGCGCAGGATCGCGCCACGGAGGCTCATCACGCGAGCCATGCCATCGATTCGGGACGGCCGCGGACAGGCTCGTCCCGTGAGCCCCGCGCCGGGCATCGTGCGGCCTCGTTCGCGCGCCTTACGGAGGCCCCATGCACGTTCTTTCCGATACCTTGCAGTCGTTGACTCTCGGCACGCCGGTCAGCGCCGACCGGCTCACGATGGTGCCGTTGCTGCACGCGCAATCCGGCAACCCCGCCTATCTGCTGCTCGACGAAGCGCTCGAGGGCGGCTTGGCGGAGGTGACCGAAGTCTCCAGCGGCGGCGCGGTGGCGGAGCTCGTCTTCCGCAACCGCGCCGAGCGCGACGTGTTGCTGGTCGACGGCGAAGAGTTGGTCGGCGCCAAGCAGAACCGCGTGCTGAACCTGACCATCCTGGCACCGGCGGGCCGCGAAATCACGATCCCGGTGTCCTGCGTCGAAGCCGGCCGCTGGTCCTGGCGCTCGCAGCGCTTCGCCGCGGGCCGGCGCAAGCTGCACGCGCGCGCCCGCGCCGAGAAGATGCGCGGCGTGTCCTGTGCCCTGCGCGAGGAAGGCCGGCGCGCCCGCGGCGACGTGCAAAGCGCGGTCTGGAACGCGATCGACCGCAAACTGGCGGCGTTCGACGTCGCCTCTGACACCGCCGCCTACGAGGACGCCGCGCGGGCGGTCGAGCCGCGCCTGCAAACGCTGCGCGCGCCGTTCGCCGCGCAGCCGAACCAGGTGGGCGCGGCCTTCTTCATCGGCGGCACGCTGGTCGGCTTGGACTTGTTCGACTCGCCGTCCACGCTTTCCAAGCTGCTGCCCAAGCTG
>DATLZG010000089.1:0-13197 GCA_035574095.1 Burkholderiaceae bacterium
GCACCCAACCGAACTGGCGCGCGCGCTCGACAATCTGCTGACCAATGCCGGCCGCTACGGCCGCGACCCGGAGAGCGGCCAGCTCGACCTGACGGTGAGCGTGCACCGCGACGGCAACGAAGCGGTGATCGCGATCGCCGACCGCGGACCGGGCATTGCCCCCGAGCAGATCGAGCGCCTGGTGCGCCCGTTCGAGCGCGGCGACGCCGCGCGCGGCGGCACGCGTGGCGCCGGGCTGGGCCTGGCGATCGTCGATCGCATCGCGCGGGTGCACGGCGGTGCGCTGCGCCTGACCGCGAACTCTCCGCGCGGACTGCGGGCCGAGCTGCGCCTGCCGCTGCGCCCGTGAGCCGGCAACGCCGCTGAAGCGCTGTCGACGCGCGTCAACCCGCCGCGCCGTGCGAACGCCGGCACCGGTTCCCTTGCGGGGGGCAGGCGATCACCGATCGCGGACCAGCAACGCCACCGCCTGCGCAGCGATGCCTTCGCCGCGTCCGGCGAAGCCCAACCGTTCCGTCGTCTTGCCTTTCACGTTCACCGCCTCCGTCGCGACTTGAAGGTCGGCGGCGATGGCCGCGCGCATCGCTTCGATGTAAGGCGCGATCTTCGGCGCTTGCGCGATGACCGTGCAATCGACGTTTTCTATGTCCCACCCGGCCGCGCGCACGCGTTGCACGGTCTGACGTAGCAGCACGCGGCTATCGGCGTCCTTGAAGCGCGGGTCATTGTCCGGATACAGCCGGCCGATGTCGCCGAGCCCGGCAGCGCCCAGCAACGCGTCGGCGATCGCGTGCAGCACGACGTCGGCGTCCGAATGACCGAGCAAGCCGCCGGCATGCGCGATCTCGACGCCACCCAGCACCAGTCGCCGCCCTGGAACCAGCGCGTGCACGTCGAAGCCGCAGCCGACGCGCAGTCTCATGTCCAGCGCCCCTGAGCGCGCAGGATCGCCTCGGCGAGCGGCCAGTCGGACGGCACGGTGACCTTGATATTGGTCGTCAGCCCTTCCACGAGCCGCGGCCGCAGTTGCAGCCGCTCGACTGCCGCCGCCTCGTCGGTCGGCGCCGCGTCGTCGGTCAGGTTCGCCAGGGCCCGCGCCAGCAGGCCGGCGCGGAACATCTGCGGGGTGGCCGCGCGCCAAAGCCCGTCGCGCTCGACGGTGGCGGCCACGCGCCCGCCGGCGGCGCGTTTCAGCGTATCGGCCACCGGCACCGCCAACAGCCCGCCGACTTCGTCGTCGGCGACTGCGGTCATCAGCCGCATCAGCTCCTCGCGCGCCAAACAGGGCCGCGCGGCATCGTGCACCAGCACCCAGTCGTCGTCATGCAGCGCAACCGAGGCGCGCAGAACGCGCAATCCGTTACGCACGCTCTCCGCGCGCGTCGCTCCGCCGACCGTCACGAACGACACGCGCGCGCGCGGCGCCAGCTCCCGGTGTGCGATGTCGTTGGGCGACACGACCACCAGGACGTGCTCCAGATCCGGCGCGGCGAGCAAGGCGTCGATCGCGTGCTCGAGCATCGTCTGCCGACCCAGCCGCTGGTACTGCTTGGGCACCATCGTTCCCATGCGCGCACCCGTGCCGGCGGCGGGAATCAGCGCGAACAGTCGGTCGGTCACGGCGCACGACGAGCGAAAGGAGTCGAAACCTATAATAGCCACGCGTCGGCGGCGGCTGGTCGGTCCATCAGTCGCCGCAAGTTTTTTTGTGCCACTGTTGGACTCGCTCGCAATCAGACCGCTGGACATCGCGCTGCCCGAGTTGGCAGCCGGGAGCCGTTTCGCCCTGCCGCGGCCGCCGGGCTCGGGCGATGCGTTGCTGTTGGCCACGCTGGCGGCGAAGAACCGGCGGCGCGGACGACTGACGGTCGTCATGTGCGCGGATGCGCTCGACGCGCAGCGCTTGGTCGAGGAGATTCCGTACTTCGATCCGACGCTGTCGGTGCGGCCCTTTCCCGATTGGGAGACGCTGCCGTACGACATCCTGTCGCCGCATCAGGAACTGGTCTCGCAGCGACTCGAAGCGCTGTACCGGCTGCTCAACCGTGAGCCCGAAGGCGCGATCGACGTGCTGGTGGTGGCGGCGACCACGGCGCTTTACCGGCTGGCGCCACCCGCCTATGTGGCCGGCCGCACCTTCTTTTTCCGTCAGGGGCAGCGGCTCGCCGCCGATGCGCTGCGCGCGCAGCTCGTGCTGGCCGGCTATCAGCATGTCACGCAAGTGGTCGCGCCCGGCGAGTTCTGCGTGCGCGGTGGCCTGATCGATCTGTTTCCGATGGGCGCGGCGCTGCCCTATCGGCTCGATCTTCTCGACGACACGATCGAGTCGATCCGCAGCTTCGATCCCGACACGCAGCGCAGCCTCTATCCGGTGCCGGAAGTCCGGCTGCTGCCAGGGCGGGAGTTCCCGCTCGACGAGCCGGCGCGGCTGGCCTTTCGCAGCCGCTGGCGCGAGCACTTCGAAGGCGATCCGAGCCGCGCCGGCGTGTACCGCGACATCGGCAACGGCATCGCGGGCCCCGGCATCGAGTACTACCTGCCTCTATTTTTCGAGCAGACCGCGACGCTGTTCGACTATCTGGCGGGCGACACCACGCTGGTACTGCACGGACCGATCGAAGCCACCTGCCGGCGCTTCTGGAACGAGACCGCGGAGCGCTACCGCTTCCTCGCCCGCGACCGCGAGCGGCCCTGTCTGCCGCCCACGCAACTGTTCCTCGACGCCGAGCAGTTCTTCGTCGCCGCGCAGCCGTTCGCGCGGCTGGCCTTGACCGAGGGCGAGGCGGAGGGATTTGCCGCGCTGCCGGCGCTCGCGATCGAACGCAAGCAGGCCGATCCGCTCGCGCGCTTGCGTCAGTTTGCCGCCGATCGCCATGCCGAAGGCGGCCGCGTGCTGGTGCTGGCGGACTCGCCGGGACGGCGCGAGACGATGGCGCAGTTCTTCGCCGAGCACCGGCTCGCCTGCGCCGACAGCGCCGATTTTGCCGCCTTCATCGCCGGCGACGCTCCGCTCGCACTCGGTGTGGCCCCTCTGCACGGCGGCTTCGCCCTGCCCGTGCAGGGCCTGTACATCGTCACCGAGACCGAGCTTTATGCCGCCAGTCCGCGGCGGCTCCGCGTTCGGGGCCGCGAACGCGCTTCCAACGTCGAAGCGATGGTGCGCGACCTGGCCGAGCTGCGCGTCGGCGATCCGGTCGTTCATGTGGAACATGGCATCGGGCGCTACCTCGGGCTGGAGACGATGGACCTCGGCGACGGCCCGGCCGAATTCCTGCATCTGCAGTACGCGAACGACGCGAAGCTGTACGTGCCGGTCGCGCAACTGCACCTGATCTCGCGCTACAGCGGCGCCGACCCGGACGCCGCCCCGCTGCACCACCTGGGCGGCGGCGACTGGGAGAAGGCGAAGAAAAGAGCGGCCAAGCAGGTGCGTGACACCGCGGCCGAACTGCTGAACCTGTACGCGCTGCGCGCCGCGCGCAAAGGGCACGCCTTCGACTTCAAACCGCACGATTACGAAGCGTTCGCCGAAGGCTTCGGCTTCGAGGAAACACCCGATCAGCAGGCGGCGATCGACGCGGTGCTGCGCGACATGCGCGCCGGCGCGCCGATGGACCGGCTGGTGTGCGGCGACGTCGGCTTCGGCAAGACCGAGGTCGCACTCCGCGCGGCCTTCGCCGCCGTCGCCGGCGGCAAGCAGGTGGCCGTGCTGTGTCCGACCACCTTGCTCGCCGAGCAGCACTTCCAGACCTTCAGCGACCGCTTCGCCGACTGGCCGGTGAAGATCGTCGAGCTGTCGCGCTTCCGCTCGGCCAAAGAGGTCGCAGCCGCCCTGCAGGGGCTGGCCGCCGGCACGATCGACATCGCCATCGGCACGCACAAGCTGCTGTCGCCCGACGTGAAGTTCGACCGGCTGGGGTTGGTGATCATCGACGAGGAGCACCGCTTCGGCGTGCGGCAGAAGGAGCGCTTGAAAAGCCTGCGCGCGGAAGTGGACGTGCTGACGCTGACCGCCACGCCGATTCCGCGCACGCTGGCGCTGTCGATGGAAGGCATCCGCGAGTTTTCGGTGATCGCCACCGCTCCGCAGAAGCGGCTGGCGATCAAGACCTTCGTGCGGCGCGAAACCCAGGCGTTGATACGGGAGGCGTGCCTGCGCGAGCTGAAACGCGGTGGACAGATCTATTTCCTGCACAACGAGGTCGAGACCATCGAGAACCGCCGCGCGCGGCTGGCGGAACTGGTGCCGGAGGCGCGCATCGAGATCGCCCACGGCCAGATGCCGGAGCGCGAGCTGGAACGCGTGATGCGGGACTTCTACCAGCAGCGCTTCAACCTGCTGCTGTGCACGACCATCATCGAGACCGGCATCGACGTGCCGACCGCCAACACCATCATCATCCACCGCGCCGACAAGTTCGGCCTCGCCCAGTTGCATCAATTGCGAGGCCGTGTCGGCCGCTCGCACCACCAGGCGTACGCCTACCTGCTGGTGCCCGACGAAGGCGGCATGACGAAGAACGCCGAGAAACGGCTGGAAGCGATCCAGAACCTGGAGGAGCTGGGCTCGGGCTTCTACCTGGCGATGCACGACCTGGAGATACGCGGCGCCGGCGAAGTGCTGGGCGAAGCACAGTCGGGCAACATGCAGGAAGTCGGCTTCGACCTGTACACGCAGATGCTGAACGCCGCGGTGCGCGCGCTGCGCTCGGGGCGCGAGCCGGATCTGCTGGCGCCGCTGGCGGCGGTCACCGAAATCAACCTGCACGTGCCCGCTTTGCTGCCGCCCGATTACGTCAACGACGTCCACCAGCGTCTATCGCTATACAAGAAACTCGCTTCGTGCAGCGACGACGACGGCCTGACCGCGCTGCAGGAGGAACTCGTCGACCGTTACGGCAGGCTGCCGGAACCGGCGCGCGCGCTGATCGAGACGCATCGCCTGCGGCTGGCGGCGGAGAAGCTCGGCGTGAAGAAGATCGACGCCTCCAGCGAAGCCATCGTCATCACCTTCGTGCCGAACCCGCCGCTCGACCCGGCGCGCCTGATCGCGCTGTTGCAACGCGACCGTACGATGCGCATGCTCGGCTCGGACCGGCTGCGCATCGACGTCAAGACGCCTAACCTGGATGCCCGCTTGAATCATCTGCGCGCGCTCTTCAAGGCCCTCGCGTGACCGATCTCGTCATTCAATCCCCGGACCTGCCGACCGCGGCAGTGGATGCCTTCCGTGTCGTCTGCCTGGCACAGCGCGTGCACCGCAAGCTGAACAGCGCGCGGCTGATCGGGATTCAGGACGACGCCGACACGCGCAAGGCGGCGGCCGCGCTGGGCGAGTACTGGAAGTGCGACTGGGCGCTGGTGCCGCCGACGCTCAGGCTCGGCGACTTCAACCTGCTGGCGCTCGACATGGACTCGACGGTGATCGACATCGAAAGCCTGGACGAGCTGGCCGCACTCGCCGGCAAGGGTCCGGCGGTGGCCGCGATCACCGAAGCGGCGATGCGCGGCGAGATCGCCGACTACAAAGAGAGCCTGCGCCGGCGCGTGGCGATGCTGGCCGGCGTGGACGCGTCGCTGCTCGAGCGCGTCTACACGGAACGCCTGCGGCTGAATCCCGGGGTCGAGGAGCTGCTCGCAGCGTGCAAAGCGGCCGGCTTGAAGACGCTGTTGGTCACCGGCGGTTTCACCTTTTTTACCGAGCGCCTGCAGCGCCGCCTGGGCATCGATTTCTCGCGCGCCAACGAGCTGGAGATCGCCGACGGCCGCCTGACCGGCCGCGTCAGCGGACCCGGCGGCGGCGAGATCATCGATGCGCGGGGCAAGGCGCAGGCCCTGCGCGACGCCTGTGCAGCGCTTGGCTGCGGCACCGAGCGCGCGATCGCGATCGGCGACGGCGCCAACGATCTGCAGATGCTGCGGCTCGCCGGCTTGTCGGTCGCCTACCGCGCCAAGCCCGTGGTGCGCGAACAGGCGCGCTACGCGCTCAACTACTCGCCGCTTTCCGGCGTGCTCGAACTGTTCTCGGACTGACTCGGCGCGGCCCCGCCGGCGCCGTCAGGCGAGGACCGCGGCCAGATCGTGCGCCTCGGCCGCGGTGACGCGCACGTCGAAAAACTCGCCCGCGCGCAGGCGGGCGTCGGGCTGCACCCGCACCACGCCATCGATTTCCGGCGCGTCGGCGGTCGACCGGGCGATCGCACCGTTCGCATCGACGTGATCGACCAGCACGCGCTGCACGGTGCCCACCTTGCGCGCCAGACGCGCGCGCGAGATTTCCTCCTGCACCTGCATCAGGCGCGCGCGGCGTTGCTCGCGCACCTCCTCGGGCAGCATGCCGGGCAGCGCGTTGGCCGCCGCCCCTTCGACCGGCGAGTAAGCGAAGCAGCCGACCCGATCCAATTGTGCTTCGCGCAGGAACTCTAAAAGGTGGTCGAACTCCGCTTCGGTCTCGCCGGGAAAGCCCGCGATGAAGGTCGATCGGACGGTGAGCTCAGGACAGACCGCGCGCCACGCCCGAATGCGGTCGAGATTGGCCTCGCCCGACGCTGGCCGCTTCATCAGCTTCAGGATGCGCGGATGCGCATGCTGGAACGGTACGTCGAGGTACGGCAAGATCCTGCCCTCCGCCATCAGCGGGATCACGTCGTCGACGTGCGGGTATGGATACACGTAATGCAGCCGCACCCAGACGCCGAGCGTACCGAGCTCGCGCGCCAGCTCGAACAGCCGCGTGCGCACCGGACGGCCACCGACGAAATCCGTGCGGTACTTCAGATCGACGCCGTACGCGCTGGTGTCCTGCGCGATGACGAGAATCTCCTTCACACCCTGCTTGACCAGGTTTTCGGCTTCGCGCATCACCTCGCCGATCGGCCGGCTGACCAGATCGCCGCGCAGCGACGGGATGATGCAGAAGCGGCAGCGATGGTTGCAGCCTTCCGAGATCTTCAGATAGGCATAGTGCTTCGGGGTGAGCTTGATGCCGGCCGGCGGCACCAGGTCGGTGAACGGATCGTGCGGCCGCGGCAGATGCGCGTGCACGTGCGTCAGCACCTCGTCGGCCGCGTGCGGACCGGTGACCGCCAGCACGCGCGGATGCACCTTGCGCACCAGGTTTTCGCCGCCGTCAATCTTCGCGCCCAGGCAGCCGGTGACGATCACCCTGCCGTTTTCGGCCAGCGCTTCGCCGATCGCCTCCAGCGACTCGGCGACTGCGTTGTCGATGAAGCCGCAGGTGTTGACGATCACCAGATCGGCACCGGCGTAGGTCGGACTGATCGCGTAGCCCTCGGCGCGCAACTGCGTGACGATGCGCTCGCTGTCGACCAGGGCCTTCGGGCAGCCGAGCGAGACGAAGCCGACCGCGGGCACGCGCTTGCGCGCGCCCGGCCGGCGCGGCCGCCGTTCGAGCTTGGTTTGCGGCATGGAACCGCGGCGACTACTTCTTGCCGGTCGTCTCGTTGGACGTCTGGCCGCCGAACGGAAACGCGTTGAACATCGAGCGCGCCTGGTTCTGCATGTTCTCCTGCATCTGCACGAACAGGTTCTTCGACTGCTCGATGTAGTTGGCCATCATCGACTGGATCATCGGCGCCTGCATGTTGACGAACTGCGCCCACATTTCGGGGCCGATCTTGTTGCTGTCGTAGAAGGCCTTGCTCTGCTCCTGCAGCTTCTTCTGGATGTCGATGAACGCTTGGACGTTCTTCTCCAGGTAGGACCCCATCATGCCCTGCATCGCGTTGCCGTAGCTGCGGATGATCTGCGCCAGCACCGGCGGCGTGAACATCGGCATGCCGGCCTGCTCTTCCTCGAGAATGATCTGCAACAGGATCTGGCGCGTCAGGTCCTCACCGCTCTTCGCATCGACGACCTGGAACTCTTCCTGATCGAGCACCAGCTGCTTGACGTCCGCCAGCGTGATGTAGGTGCTGGTCTGGGTGTCGTACAGCCGACGGTTCGGATACTTCTTTATCAGGCGCGTGCTGGCCATCAGTTACCACCTTGTATGCCCGGCGACTCTGCGCTGGGGAACCGGAAAGTTGACGATGAGGGCATTCTATCCCGCCCGTTTGGGATCGACCCGAAACGCAAAGCGGCGGCCCGCGCCGCCGCTTCTTCCGCGCCTCTTCCGCTGCGCCTCACCCCATATGCAACCCGCCGTTGATCGGGAAGTCCGCGCCGGTGGCGAAGCCGGCGTCGTCGGTCGTCAGCCAGCCGACGATCGAAGCGATCTCCTCGGCGCGGCCGAGCCGGCGCACCGGGATGCTCTGAATGATCTTCTCGCGCACGTCCTCGCGCACCGCCATCACCATGTCGGTCGCGATGTAGCCCGGCGACACGGTGTTCACGGTCACGCCCTTGCTGGCGACTTCCTGCGCCAGCGCCATCGTGAAACCGTGCATGCCGGCCTTCGCCGCCGAGTAGTTGGTCTGTCCGAACTGGCCCTTCTCGCCGTTGACCGACGAGATGTTGATGATGCGGCCCCAGCCCTTGTCGAGCATGCCGTCGATCACCTGCTTGGTGACGTTGAACACGCTGTTCAGGTTGGTGTCGATCACCGCGCGCCAGTCCTCCAACGACATCTTGCGGAACACGCCGTCGCGGGTGATGCCGGCATTGTTGACCAGGATGTCGGGATTGCCATGCTCGGCCTTGACCTTGTCGAACGCCGCCTTGGTCGACTCCCAGTCCGCGACATTGCCGACCGATACATAGAACGTGTAGCCGTCCTTTTTCTGCTCGGCCAGCCACTTGTTGTAGTCGCGCGTCGGACCGCAGCCGGCGATGACCTTGTAGCCCATGTCGTGGAACTTGCGGCAGATGGCGGTGCCGATCCCGCCCATGCCGCCGGTGACGTATGCCAGTTTCGTCATTGCAACCTCCTCGGTTTGGTTACCGCTCCACGGTCAGCGCCACGCCCATGCCGCCGCCGATGCACAGCGACGCCAGGCCGCGACGGGCGTTACGGCGCTTCATCTCGTGCAGCAGCGTGACCAGGATCCGGCAACCCGATGCGCCGATCGGATGGCCGAGCGCGATCGCGCCGCCGTTGACGTTGATCTTGCTCGTATCCCAGCCCATTTCCTTGTTCACCGCGCATGCCTGCGCGGCGAACGCTTCGTTGATCTCCATCAGGTCGAGATCGGCTGGCTTCCAGTCGGCGCGCGCCAGGGCTTTCTGCGACGCCGGCACCGGGCCCATGCCCATGATCTTCGGATCGACGCCGCTGGTGGCGAAGGACTTGATGCGCGCCAGCGGCGTCAGCCCCAGCGATTTGGCCTTCGCCTCGGACATCACCAGCACTGCGGCCGCGCCGTCGTTGATGCCCGACGCGTTGCCGGCGGTGACCGTGCCTTCCTTGTCGAACGCGGGCTTCAGTCCCGCCAGGGCGTCGGCGTTCGTCTTGCGATTGATGAATTCGTCGCTGTCGAACGCGATCGGGTCGCCCTTTTTCTGCGGCAGCATGACCGGCACGATTTCGTCCTTGAACTTGCCGGCGTCTTGCGCGGCGGCCGCCTTGCGCTGCGACTCCAGCGCGAATGCGTCCTGCTGCGCGCGGTCGATGCCGTACTTCTTCGCTACGTTCTCGGCCGTGATGCCCATGTGGTACTTGTTGTAGACGTCCCACAGGCCGTCGACGATCATCGAGTCGATCAGCTTGGCGTCGCCCATGCGGAAGCCGTCGCGCGACCCTGGTAGCACATGCGGCGCCAGGCTCATGTTCTCCTGTCCGCCGGCGACGACGATTTCGGCGTCGCCGTTGGCGATCGCCTGCGCCGCCAGCATCACCGCCTTCAAACCGGAACCGCAGACGACGTTGATCGTCATGGCCGGAATCTCGACCGGCAGCCCGGCCTTGATCGACGCCTGCCGCGCCGGGTTCTGGCCGGCGCCGGCCGTCAGCACCTGACCCATGATCACTTCGTTCACTTGCGCGGGCGCCACGCCGGCGCGCTTCAGCACTTCGGCGATGACGACCGCGCCCAGTTCCGGCGCCGGTGTCTTGGCGAGCGCGCCGCCGAACTTGCCGATCGCGGTGCGCGCGGCCGCGACGATCACTGCGTTGGTCATGATGGCTCCTTAAGCTTTCTCTTTCACATACCGGCCCGGCGCCGGCTCGATCACGCGATACTTTGCGCTGCCGAGCTTGCGTGGGGCCGACACCTCGCCGCCACCGAAGCGCTTCAGCCAGGCGGCGAAATCCGGCCACCAGCTGCCCGGATGCTCGGTTGCGGCGTGCAGCCAGGCGTCGCTGTTGGCTGGCAGCCCGACCGCGGGCGGCGCAGTCCAGAAGCTGCGTTTGTTCTTCGACGGCGGATTGATGGTGCCGGCGATGTGGCCGCTGGCACCGAGCACGAATTTGACGCTGCCCGGTCCGTCTCCCGGCAGCAGCCGCGCCGACGCATACGCCGCTTTCCACGGCACGATGTGGTCTTCGCGTGCCGCGAACACATACGCCGGCACCCGGATCGTGTTCAGGTCGACGCGTTCGCCGCAGCACACCAGCTTGCCCGGCACCCGCAAGTTGTTCTCCAGGTACATGTTGCGCAGGTACCAGACGTACATCGGCCCCGGCAGATTGGTCGAGTCGCCGTTCCAGTACAGCAGATCGAACGGCGGCGGCTGCTTGCCTTCCAGATAGTTGTTGACGACATAGTTCCACACGAGATCGTTGGGGCGCAGGCTGGCGAACGTGTTGTTCAGTTCCAGTCCCGGCATCAGCCCGCCCTGGCCGATCGTCTGCTCGCGCATCCGCACGTGCGCTTCATCGACGAACACGTCCAGCACGCCGGTGTCCTCGAAATCCAGCAGCGCGGTCAGCAGCGTCAGGCTGGTGATCGGATCGTCGCCGCGGGCGTACATCACGGCGAGCGCGGTGGCGACGATCGTGCCGCCGACGCAGAAGCCGAGTGCGTTGACCTTGTCCTCGCCGCTGATCTCGCGGGCGACGTCGATCGCCGCGATCGGACCCAGCTCCAGGTAGTCGTCCCAGGTCATCCGCGCTTCCGGCTCGTGCGGGTTCTTCCACGACACCACGAACACCGTGTGACCCTGCTCGACGCAGTAGCGGATGAACGAGTTGTCCGGCTGCAGGTCGAGGATGTAGTACTTGTTGATGCAGGGCGGGATGATGACGAACGGTCGTCGGTAGACCTTGTCGGTCAGCGGCTTGTACTGGATCAACTGCATCAGCGCGTTCTCGTACACCACGCCGCCTTCGGTGGTGGCGACGTTCTTGCCGACCTCGAACGCCGTCTCGTCGGTCTGCGTGATCTTGCCGCGGCTGATGTCCTTTAGCAGGTTCGCCAGCCCTTGAGTCAGGCTCTCGCCCTTGCTCGCCAGGAGGAGCTCCTGCGCGCGCGGGTTCAGCGCCAGAAAGTTGGACGGCGCGGCCGCCTCGACCCACTGCTGCACGGCGAACTTCACCCGCCGCTTCGTTTTGCGGTCCGCCTCCACGCTATCGGCCAGCTGGTTCATGAAGTCCGCGTTCAGCAGGTAGGCGCGGGCATAAAAGGATGCGAGCGGGTTCTTCCGCCACGCTTCGTCGGCAAAGCGCGGATCCTTGATCGGCTCCGCTGCCTTCTGCGGATTGGCGAGGAAGTCCCGCCACAGTTCGTTGAGCCGCTGCGCGTACGACTGTTGCAGCTCCAGCAGGCGCGCCGGCGCAATCGCCACCTGCGGCAGCCGGCTCGGAGCGAAAGACGTCTGCCCGAGCGTGGCCCACCAGTCGTGCGCGCCGCCGGCGGGTGCGCTTGCCGACGCAGCGGAAGCGGTCTCGGGCTGCGGCGAACTACTCCGGCGACCTTGCGTCGCCCTTTCGCTTGCCCTGCCGCGCCCACGCGTCCGACCGCGGGCGTTGGTCGCGGCACCGGTCGAGCTCGCCATCGGTCGTCCTCCTCGGGGGGTGAGCGGATTGTGCTCAGTGCCGACAGCGCGGTCAAACCCGCCGGTCGGTTGGCCGCGGTTCGATCCAGACCAGCGCGGCGTGCCGGCCGGTGATGCCGTCGCGCCGATAGCTGTAGAAGCGCAGCGGATCACTGTATGTGCATTCCCCGCCTCCCTCGATCGCGTGAACGCCGACCTGTGTCAACGCCATCCGCGCCAATTCGAACAGGTCGGCGCGGAATTTCCCGCCGCCGAGTTCGACGAAGGCCCGCGCCGCCGCCGGCAGTGTCGAGCGCATCGCTTCCAGCACTTCGCCCCCGACCTCGAAGTGCCGCGGTCCGATCGCCGGTCCGAGATACGCGGACAATCGCGCGTGCGCATCGCCGAGCCGGCGGCGCAGCGCCTGCACGGTGTTCTGGATCACGCCGGCGGCCAGGCCGCGCCAGCCGGCGTGCGCCACCGCCACGCCGCGGCCGTCGGCGCTGGCGATCACGACAGGCAGGCAGTCGGCGACCAGCACCGCGCACACCACGCCGGGCGTGAGGCTGGTCGAGGCATCGGCCGCGACCTCTCCGGACACCTGCTCGGCGTCCACCACCGCCGCCCCGTGGACCTGTTTGAGCCAGCGCGGCGGTTGCGGCAGCGAAGCCTGCAGCCGAGCGCGGTTCGCCAGCACGTCGTCTGTCGCGTCGCCGCTGCCCAGCCCCAGGTTCATGCCGCCGCCATCGTCCGCCGCCCCCCAAGGTCCGCGCGAGACGCCGCCGGGGCGGGTCGTGATCAGCGCACGCACGCCGGGCGCGGACAAATTCGGCACGATCCAGGCGGGGTGCGGTTTCACTCGAATGCCGCCACGTCGCGGCGGCCGTCGAAGCCGAGCGCGGTCATCAGTAGTTGCATGTCGGCGGGCGGTGGACGGAACCACGAGCGCCAACGCCGGCTCCGTGGATGCACGAGCGCCAGCCGGCACGCATGCAACGCCTGCCGCTCGAAACGCGCCCACGGGCGCGGATCGCCGGCGCTCGACGGCGGCCGCCCCCGGCGATACACCGGATCGCCGACCAGCGGCAAGCCGATCGACTCCAGATGGACGCGGATCTGGTGCGTGCGCCCGGTGTCGAGCCGACACGCCAGCCAGGAAAACACGCGTCCATCGACCTCGGCGGTCGCGATGCGCCGCCAGTGCGTGCGTGCGGACCGCGCGTGACGACCGGCGCCGGTCTTGAAGCGCAGCGGGTTGCGCGGATCGCGCGCGATCGGCGCTTCGACCGTTCCGGCCGCCGCCGCTTCGCCGTGCACGATCGCCCA
>DATLZG010000090.1:0-7981 GCA_035574095.1 Burkholderiaceae bacterium
AGGCGGCGGCGATGCCCCAGAACAGCGCCACCCCCAGCACCAGCCGCGCGAAGTCGAAGTAATCGGGCGGCGACCAGCCGAACAGCTTGCGTCCGAGGACGGCGGCCAGCGTGAAGAACGCCACCGTCGCCAGCGACACCGCGGCCAGCGCGTCGACGACGCGGATCAAGCGGTCCATGGCGAGAACAAGGGCCCCGCGCGCGCAGCGGGCCCCGCGCGTCAGAGCCCGGCCTTGTGCTTGGCCAGCGCGGCCTTCAGTTCGTTGAGCAGCGCGTCCGGATTGTGGCCCGCCTTGCGCACTTCGGCGGCCCAGTTCGCGTACACCGGTTCGGCCGACTTCTTCCAGGCCGCCAGTTCGGCGGGCGACAGCGCCGTCACCGTGTGCGACTTGTCCGCCTTCATTTTTTCGCGGCCGGCGGCCTCGTATGCTCCCCATTCCTGGCCGACGCGATAGGCCCAGTCGCCGGTGCAGTGATCGTCGATCACCTTGCGCTGCGCCGGCGACATCGCCTGGTATTTGGCCGGGTTCATGATCCAGGCGAAACCGGTCGTGTACAGCTTGGCGTCGATGTGGAACTTCGTGACCTTGTCGATCCCGAACAGATAGATCGATTCCCACGGGAAAGTCAGCGCGTCGGCCACGCCGCGCTCCAGCGCCTCGCGGGCCTCGGGCGCAGACAGAGTCACGGTGGTGGCGCCGAGCGCGCGCATCCAGTCGGCGGTGATCGCGTGCGCGGGGCGGATCTTCATGCCCTTGATCTGCTCCGGCGCGGTGATCTTGGTCTTCGAGTGCAGCGTGCCCGGATCGTGGATGAACATCAGGCACATGCGGACGCCGGGCATGTCCTGCGCCGCGTACTTGCGATACCACTCGTCGTAGGCGCGCGAGCCGCCGGCGGCATCGGAGACCAGAAACGGCAACTGGATGGCGTTGGCCACCGGCAGGCGCCCGGCCTGATAGCCGACGTTGATGTAGGCGAAGTCGGCGATGCCGCTTTGCGTCATGTCGTAGTGATCGAAGGCCTTGCCCAATTGCTGGGCCGGGAAGATCGCGATCTTCAGCGTGCCGTTGGAGGCTTTTTCGATCGACTGCGCCCAGGCGACGATCGTCTTTTGCATCGCGTGCGTCGGCGGCACCCAGTGCGAGAACTTCAGCTCCATCGGCTTGTCCTGCGCCGCGGCCGCGCCGCAGGCGATGGCGGCCGCCACGGCCGCGAACGCAAAGCGGGTTTTCATCGTGAAAGTCTCCTCGGTCGTTTTGGTTGCGTTCCTACAGGGCGGCGGCGGCGCCGCCCCGCGTGAATTGCTTATCAGAGTAAACAATTCGCGACACGCGCGCTACAGCAGTTCCCGCACTTGCAACTGCACCGCCCGCGCCAGGCGGCGCCCGAACGCGACGGCCAGGATCGTATTCAGGAAAGCGTATTGCGGCGCGCCGGTCTCGAAGCGCATCACGGTGCGAAAGTAGTACAGCGCCGGATCGACATCCTCGCCGCGCGCCAGGCGGGCCATGACCCCGGCCGGGCCGCGCCGCAATCCCTGGCTGGTGACCTGTACGTAGGCGCCGTCGTCGGTCTGCAGCGTATAGCGGGCGTCGAGCACTGCGACGCCGTCGGGGCGAATGATCTGCCAGTCGGCGCCGCCGGGCAGGACGCGGCCGCGCAGGCGTTCGCCGGCGAACTCGCCGCCGACGATGTTGATCACGCGCCGGTGCCCGACCGGCGTCTGGCCGAAGTCGAGCGCATCGGCGAGGTCGGCGCGAACTTCGAACAGCGGGCGGAAAGTCGGTTGCTGCATGCGTTTCCTCTTGTCGAAGCGAGTGCGGGCGCGCTCGTCCGCCGCTTTCAGCGCGCGATGCGACCGAAGCGGCCCGACTGGTAGTCGGTGATCGCCTCGTAGATTTCGTCGCGCGTGTTCATCACGAAAGGACCATACCGCGCCACCGGTTCGCGGAGCGGCCGCCCGGCCAGCACCAGCGCACGCGCGCCGTCCGCGGTCGCGCGCAGCCGCAACTCGTCGCCGCCGCCGAGCAAGGCCAGGTCGCCGTCGGAAGCCGTACGCCGTTCGCCGCCCACCTGCAACGCGCCACCGAACACGTAGACGAAAGCGGCGTGGCTCGGATCGAGGTCGATCGACACTTCCGCGTCGCGCGCCAGTTCGACATCCAGATAGGTGATCGGGATGCGCGTCTGCGCCGCGCCGGCCACACCCTTGGCGTTGCCGGCGATCACCTTGATCGTGGCGCGGCCGTCGGCGGCGCGCCATACCGGCATGTCGGCGGCGCGCACGTCCTGGTAGCGAGGTGCGATGCGCTTGTCGCGCGCCGGCAGGTTGACCCAGAGCTGAAAGCCGTGCACGCGGCCGCCGCGCTCCCTGATCCACCGGGCCGGCATTTCCGAATGGATCACGCCGTCGCCCGCGGTCATCCATTGCACATCGCCGGGGCCGATGGTGCCGCGATGGCCCGCGCTGTCCTCGTGTTCGAACTCGCCCTCCAGCATGTAGGTCACGGTCTCGAAGCCGCGATGCGGATGATCGGGCGCCCCGACCGCCTCGCCCGGCGCGTACTCGACCGGGCCCATTTCGTCGAGCAGCAGGAACGGATCGACCATGTCCAGTTGCGGGGTCGGAAACGGCCGCCGCACGATGAAGCCGCCGCCCTCGCGCGTGCGCTGCGCGTGAACGACGCGTTGGATTTCGCGCAGACTCATCGATTGACTCCGGAAACGAAAATGCCCAGATGGTGGCACATCGGTGCGGCTCAACCGCATGCAGCACAGGGGAACTCGCGCCACCGGTGTTCCAAATTGTGGCTTGCGCGGCTCCGCGGTCCCGCTCGCGATCCCCGCACGGCGGTGGATGGCGGCGCTGAGCTCCGCTATCGTGCCGCCGGTCGCCACCAGGGAGCCAGTCCATGTCGACAGCAGAACGAGAACCGGACGCCGCCGCCTACGAGCGCGCCCGCCGCAAGGTGCAGCAGATCAAGGGCCTGTACGTACACGCGGCGACCTACTGCATCGTGATCGCCGCCCTGTTCCTGATCAACTTCCTCACCGGGCGGCCGTGGTGGTTCGTGTGGCCGGCCATCGGCTGGGGCATTGGGCTGGCGTTTCACGCCCTTGGCGTGTACGGCACCGAGGCGCTGTTCGGCGCCGATTGGGAGGAGCGCAAGCTGCGCGAGCTGCTCGAGCGCGAGAAGGGGCGCCGGCCGGAGCAGGCGCCGTGACGCGCGCGCGGCTCGCGTTCGCGGGCCTGACACCCGAGCGCTGGCCGGATCTCGAGCGGCTGTTCGGTGGGAACGGGGCCTGCGGCGGCTGCTGGTGTATGTGGTGGCGTCTGCCGGGCGAGGAATTCAGGCGCGCCAAGGGCGCGGACAACAAGAGCCGCTTCAGGGCGATCGTGGCGAGCGGTGCGCAGCCGGGTTTGCTCGCCTACCGCGATGGCGAACCGATCGGCTGGCTGGCCGTGGAACCGCGCGACCGCTACGCGTTGTTGGCGCGCTCGCGTGCGCTGGCGCCGATAGACGACAAGCCCGTATGGTCGGTCACGTGCTTTTTCGTGAAGGCGGGCTTCCGCCGTCAGGGGCTAAGCCTCGCTTTGCTGAACGAGGCGAAACGCTTCGTCGCCGCGCGCGGCGGCCGCCTGCTCGAGGGGTATCCAAAGGATCTGCGCGCAGGTTTTCCCGGTGCCAATTCGGCCTGGATGGGCGCGGCGAGCACGTTCGTCGCCGCCGGCTTCAAGGAAGTCGCGCGCCGCACGCCGACGCGGCCGATCATGCGCTGTGCGGTCAGGCCGAGGCGTGCGACGTAGACCGCGCTGCTTGCGCGCGGGCGGCAGCGTGTACTGGCAGCGACCGCCGCGGGCGATCCTCGGCGAGCACGCTCGCGCCACCCCGCGGCGGCAACAGCTCGATGCGCCACGCCCGCGTGCTTCGCAGTTCGCCGGCCAGCACGACGCGCGTGGCGCGAAACGCGGACACGACCGCGGTGCCGCTGCTCTCGATGCGGTACGCGCGACCGACGTCGGGGAATGCATGCAGCCGGCGATCGATCGTCACGCACAGGGCACTCGTTTCGCCGCGCACTTCGACGCCCGGCGTGCCGCGCAGACGCAGCACCGCACCGTCGGGCAGATCGACTTCGTGATAGACGAACACGCGTTGCGCGTTCGACGCGAACCCCCACATCACTCCCTCCCGTCGCATGCGACTGCGCGCCTGGAACGCGCGCTCACATACGGCGCGGGCGCCCGCGCGGAGGCGGCACCCACGGCGGCAAAGCGTAGTTCGCTAATGTGACCGTGCGAATACGTGGCTGCGCGTAGAACCCCCGGCCGGGCGACGCACGGCGGGATCCGCCGCATCGACGGCAGGTAGCGCCAGTGCCAGCGCCCGCTCTTCGCGCGCCGTCACCACGGTGGCGCCGTCCGGCGCCTGCCAGACCACCAGCTTCAGCGGCGCGTCGGCGCGCCCGATCGACAACGACTGCGTCGGCCGCAGCTTGAAGCCCGCCGCGCGCGCCTGCGCGCTGTAGTCGACGCGCTCCACGCTCAGTCCGCGCCTGCGCGCGGCCTCTTCAATGCGCTCGACGGTTTCGGCCACGCCGTAGCGGCTGACCGCGTTGACCCAGCGCGAATCGTTGCCGAGCGCGGCGTTCGCGCTCCACCACAGAAACAGCCCGACCGTCGCGCGTTCGAATGCGGCCATCTTCGTCTCCATCGGTCGTTGTCGATCCAGGTTAGTGCGCGGCGCGGCGCGGTTGGTTCGCCCGCTGGTCTAACCGGCACTTGTTAGGCCGGCCGCTACAATCGGAACACAACGCGATGACAGCGGTTTTGTCGAGACGAATCGATGGTCGCCAAACGCGGCGATTCAGCTAGCCAAGTCAGGCGTCCCAAGTCCGAGGGTCACGAGCGGGCGGGACCGAGCCCCAACTTCCTGCGCAACATCATCGCCGCCGACCTGGCGCGCGGCACGTACGAAGACCGCAACTGGGCCGGCCGCCCCGGTGTGTACGACATCCATGAGCGCGCGCCGAAGGACCCGGCCAGGATCCGCACCCGTTTTCCGCCGGAGCCGAACGGCTATCTGCACATCGGGCACGCGAAGTCGATCTGCCTGAACTTCGGCCTGGCGCGCGACTTCGGCGGCCGCTGCCACATGCGCTTCGACGACACCAACCCGGTCAAGGAGGATCAGGAGTACGTCGATTCGATTCTGGAGGCGGTGCGCTGGCTCGGCTTCGACTGGGAGCACGTCACGCCGCACGGCATCGAGCGCAACCTGTACCACGCCTCGGACTACTTCGAGGAGATGTATCGCTTCGCCGAGTATCTGATCGAGACCGGCTATGCGTACGTCGACGAGCAGAGCGCCGAACAGATGCGCGCCACGCGCGGCACGCTGACCGAACCGGGCGTGAATTCGCCGTACCGGGACCGGCCGATCGAGGAGAACCTGCGCCTGTTCCGCGAGATGCGCGCCGGCAAACACGCCGAAGGCAGCATGGTGCTGCGGGCCAAGATCGACATGGGCTCGCCCAACATCAACATGCGCGACCCGGCGATCTACCGCATCCGCTTCGCCACGCACCACATGACCGGCGATCGGTGGTGCATCTATCCGATGTACGCGTACGCGCACCCGATCGAGGACGCGCTGGAAAACATCACGCACTCGATCTGCACGCTCGAGTTCGAGGACCAGCGGCCGTTCTACGACTGGACGCTGGAGCGCATCGTGCCGGTGCTGCGGCGGCCGCAGTACGAGGCCGCGCGGCGCATGCTGGAAGAGATCGCCGCCAACGGCATCGAGGCCAAGCGCCAGTTCGCGCTGCACTGCCGGAACTTCGGCGACAAGCTCGGCCACTCGCGCTACGAGCGGCGTGTCGAGGCGATGTTCGCGAGCTGGAGCAAGAACCCGGATCTGGCCGCGAACGACGCCGACGAATTCCTGAAGCTGCTGCGCGGCCACACCGAATGCTTCACGCCGCTGCTGCAGGCCGCGCTGGACGAACGCAAGCCCAATCCCTTTTTGCTGCCGCACCAGCACGAGTTCAACCGGCTGAACCTGACCTACGTGGTGATGAGCAAACGCCGGCTGGCGCAACTGGTCGACGAGCGCCATGTCGACGGTTGGGACGATCCGCGCATGCCGACGCTGGTCGGCCTGCGCCGCCGCGGCTACACGCCGCAGTCGATCCAGCGCTTCATCGACCACATCGGCGTCAGCAAGAGCCTGCAGTGGATCGATTACGCGGTGCTGGAGCAGGCGTTGCGCGACGACCTGGACGCGCGTGCGCCGCGCGCCACCGCGGTGCTGCGGCCGTTGAAGCTGATCATCGATAACTACCCGGCCGGTCGGAGCGAAGACTGCGTTGTGCCGAACCACCCGCAAAAGCCGGAGATGGGCACGCGCACGCTCCCGTTCGCGCGCGAGCTGTGGATCGAGGCCGACGACTTCATGGAAGACCCGCCGCCGGACTACTACCGGCTGTCGCCGGGCCAGTGTGTGCGGCTGCGCTATGCCTACGTGGTGCGCGCCACCGCGGTCGAGAAGGACGCGGCCGGCAAGGTCGTCGCTGTGCACGCCGAGTATCTGCCGCAGACGAAAAGCGGCACGCCCGGCGCCAACAGCGTGAAGACGCGCGCTGCGATCCATTGGCTGCCGGTGCACGCGAGCGTGCCCGCCGAAGTGCGGCTGTACGACCGGCTGTTCGTCGATCCGCAGCCCGACGCCGGCGACAAGAACTTCCTCGAACTGCTCAACCCGCACAGCAAGACCGTGCTCACCGCGTTCGTGGAGCCGGCGCTCGCCGCCGCCGCCCCTGACGACAAGTTCCAATTCGAGCGCAACGGCTACTTCGTCGCCGACCGCAAGGATCACACGCGCGAGCGGCCAGTGTTCAATCTCGCGGTGACGTTGAAGGACTCCTGGAGTAAGTGAAGCGCGCGCTCCGCGGTGTCGCACTCGGCGTGCGCAACGGCGCGGGCAAATCGACGATCGCTCGGGTCGTTGCCACCCATCCATCGCCGCTGGCGCGCGCGAGCGGTTCGTGCAAGCATGCGGACCGGGCTGCCCGGACCGCGAAACCAACTCGTACAGGAGGCGAGCGATGGCCGCCACTTCCCGACTCACGATCCGCGGGCTCCGCATTCGCGCCGTCGAAGTGCCGCTCGCGCTGCCGCTGCAGACGAGCGGGGGCAGCGTCGGCGTTGCGCCGCTGGTGCTGGTCGATCTGCTGACCGAGCAAGGCGTCACCGGCTGCGCGTACGTGTTCTGCTACACGCCGCTCGCGCTCAAACCGGTCGCGCAACTGCTCGCCAACCTGGAGCCGGGACTCAAGGGCGCGGCGGTCGCGCCGCTCGAACTCGACCGCAGGCTGCAGGCGCAGTTTCGGCTGCTCGGCGCCAAGGGCGTGGTCGGCATGGCGCTGGCCGGCCTGGACATGGCCGCGTGGGACGCGCTGGCGAAAGCGCAGGGCGTGCCGCTGGCGTGCGCGCTCGGCGGCAGCCTGCGGCCGATACCGGCCTACAACAGTTGCGGCCTCGGCATGATCGGCCCCGACCGCGTCGCTGCCGAGGCGGAACGGCTCGCCGCGGGTTTCCGCGCGATCAAGGTGCGGCTCGGGTATCCCGACTTGAAGACCGACATCGCGGTGGTGCGCGCGATCAAGCGCGCCGTCGGTGACGACGTCACGCTGATGTCCGACTACAACCAAGCGCTGACCGTGCCCGAAGCCGTCGCGCGCGTTGGCGCGCTCGACGACGAAGGGCTGTACTGGATCGAGGAGCCGACGTTCGCCGACGACTACGCGGGCTACGCGCAAATCCGCGCCAAGGCACGCACGCCGATCCAGATGGGCGAGAACTGGTGGGGCCCGCACGAGATGGCGAAGTGTCTCGCGGCGGGCGCGTCCGATCTCGGCATGCCCGACGCGATGAAGATCGGCGGCGTGAGCGGCTGGTTGCGCGCGGCCGCGCT
>DATLZG010000091.1:0-17107 GCA_035574095.1 Burkholderiaceae bacterium
CTGCACCTTGGCCTTCTTGCGTAGCTCCTCGACGAAGGCCTGGATGCGCTGCTGCTGCAGACTCTCGCGGATCTGGCCGCTGACTTGTGCCAGCGGCGGAAACTGCGCGTCGCGCACGTCGTCGAGCCGGATCACGTGCCAGCCAAACTGCGACTGCACCGGCACCTCCGTGTACTTGCCCTTCTCCAGCTTGACCATCGCGTCGGAGAACGGCTTGACGTAGGCGTCGGCTCCTGCCCAGTCGAGTTCGCCGCCTTTGGACGCGGAACCGGGATCCTTCGACTGTTTGGCGAGCTCTTCGAACTTCTCGCCTTTTTTCAGCTTTTCGATGATCGCCTTCGCCTCGTCTTCCTTTTCGACCAGGATGTGCCGCGCGCGGTACTCCTTGTCGCCGGCCTTGCCCTTCTGCTTATCGTATTCGGCCTGAATCTGCGCGTCGGTGATCGGGTTGCGCTTCAACTCGTCGCGCATCAGCGCTTGGATCAGCGTGTTCTGCCGCTGGATGTCGATTTGGAACTTGACGTCGGGCTGCTCGGCCAGGCCGCGCTTCTGCGCCTCTTGCAGGAACACCTCGCGCCGGATTAGCTCTTCCTTCACCATCCGGCGCAGTTCGGGCGTGTCCTGCTGGCCCTGCGCCTGCAGTTGCTTGATCCACGCGTCTTCGCGCGCCTTCGGGATCGGCTTGTTGTTGACAACGGCGACGTTCTGCGCGAACGCCAGATTCGCGCCGAATGCCAGCGCGACGAACAACGGGGTCTTCATCATCGACTACTTCTTTCGTGAGGTTGAATCGCTGCCGGCGGCCTCGGCGGGCGTCAGCAGGGTCATGGCGAGGGCGTGAATCTCGCGCGGCATGAGATCGCGCAAGGCATCATACACAAGCCGATGGCGCGCGACGCGCGCCAGACCACCAAACCGATCGCTGACTACGTACAGGCGATAGTGCCCGGCGCCACCCGCGGCGCCGGCGTGTCCGGCATGGGCGGCGCTTTCGTCGTCGATGACCAGGACTTGCGGCGCGAGCGTGCGCTGCAGGCGTTCGCGCATGCGTTCGATGCGAGTGTCAGGCATCGGGAACCTGCTTGATGTGGCGCGTCAGCCAGACGCCGATCGCCAGCGCGAACGCGAGCGTCAGTCCGAACAGGCCGAACAGTTTGAAATTGACCCAAGTGTTGGTCGGGAAGCTGAATGCGACCCAGAGATTCAGGACGCCGACGGCACCGAAAAACACGACCCACGCCCACAGCAGTCGCTCCCACACCGGCGCGGCGACGTCCAGTTGCGCGCCGAGCAGGCTACGCAGCAAGTTCTTGCCCGCGAGCAGCCGGCCGCCGAGCAGGATCGCCGCGAACAGCCAGTACAGGATCGTCGGCTTCCATTTAATGAACGTCTCGTCGTGCAGCCAGATCGTCGCGCCGCCGAACAGCACGATCAGCGCCAGACCGAGCCACAGCGCCGGCTCCACCCGGCGTCCGCGCGCTAGCAGGTACCCGACCTGCACGACCGAGGCGACGATCGCCGCGGCGGTGGCGAGCAGGATCGGTGCCTGCTCGTGCGGCACGCGCCCGTCGGCGACCAGCACGCCGAGCAGATTCGACGCCAGGGCACTCGCTGCGTCGGGATTCGCCGTGCCCAGCTTGTAGGCGGCGAAGAACAGGATGACAGGAAAGAGGTCGAACAGCAGCTTCAAAGCTACCCTTTCTTTGCGCAGAGGCCGCACGGGTCGCACTCGTTGACCGCGCGGCACGTTCGCGCAGATTCTAGTTGCCAACTTGACGCCGGCGACGGCGGCGGCAAACATATGCGTTCGCATTGATACGAACCGAGCAGGAGGAGACCGTCATGTTGCAGGGCCTGATGATGCAGATGCCGCTGTTGATCTCGACGCTGATCGAGCACGCGGACCGGCATCATGGCGACACCGAGGTCGTGTCGCGGCGGGTTGAGGGCGATATCCACCGCACTACGTACCGGGAGTTGCACCGGCGGTCGCGGCAGATGGCCAACGCGCTGGCTGGATTGGGAATCCGGATGTCGGACCGGGTGGCCACACTGGCGTGGAACGGCTACCGGCACATGGAACTCTATTACGCGGTGTCGGGCTCGGGCGCGGTGCTGCACACGATCAACCCGCGCCTGCACCCGGAGCAGATCGCGTGGATCGCCAACCACGCCGAAGACCAGGCGCTGTTTTTCGACCTGACGTTCCTGCCGATCATCGAAGCGATCGCGCCGCACTGCCGCACCATCCGCCATTACGTGGCGATGATCGACAAACACCGGATGCCGGCGGCGAGCAAGGTGAGCTTGCTCTGCTACGAGGATCTAATCAACAGCCATTCGGACGAATTCGAGTGGCCGCAGTTCGACGAGAACCAGGCTTCGTCTCTGTGCTACACATCGGGCACGACCGGCAACCCGAAGGGCGCGCTGTACAGCCACCGCTCTACGATCCTGCACACCTACGCGATCGCACTGCCCGATTCGCTGTCGCTGTCGGCACGCGACGTCGTGCTGCCGGTGGTGCCGATGTTTCACGTCAACGCCTGGGGCCTGCCGTACGCGGCGACGATGACCGGCGCCAAATTGGTGATGCCGGGCGCGCAACTGGACGGTAAGTCGCTGTACGAGCTGTTCGAGCAGGAGAAAGTGACGCTGTCCGCCGGTGTGCCGACGGTGTGGCAGGGGCTGATCGCTTATACCGAGTCGAACAACCTGAAGTTTTCGACCATGAATCGCACGGTGATTGGCGGCTCGGCCTGCCCGCCGGCGATGATCAAGCTCTTCCAGGAGAAATACGGCGTGCAGGTGCTGCACGCCTGGGGCATGACCGAAATGAGCCCCGTCGGAACGGTGGGAACGCTGAAAGCCAAGCATCTGGCGCTGCCGCCGGCGCAGCGCGAAGCCGTGCAGCAGAAGCAGGGCCGGGTCGTGTTCGGCGTCGATATGAAGATCGTCGGCGACGACGGCGGCGAGTTGCCATGGGACGGCAAGGCGTTCGGCGACCTGATGGTGCGCGGACCGTGGGTCGTGCGCGAGTATTTCAAGGGCGAAGGCGGCAATCCGCTCAAGGACGGTTGGTTTCCGACCGGCGACGTGTCGACGATCGACCCCGACGGCTACATGCAGATCACCGACCGCAGCAAGGACGTGATCAAGTCGGGCGGCGAATGGATCAGCTCGATCGAGCTGGAGAACGTCGCGATGTCGCACCCAGCGGTGGCGATGGCGGCCTGCATCGCGGCCAAGCACCCGAAATGGGACGAACGGCCGCTGTTGGTCGTGGTCAAGAAACCGAACGCCGAAGTCACGCGCGAGCAGTTGCTGGCGCATTACGAAGGCAAGGTAGCGAAGTGGCAGATCCCGGACGATGTCGTGTTCGTCGATAACATTCCGCTCGGCGCCACCGGCAAGATGCTGAAATCCAAGCTGCGCGAGCAGTTCAGAGATTACAAGCTTCCGACAGCCTGATTTAAAGAACCCGGCGTTCCCGCGGCCCGGCTTGCTTTACGTGTCGATACCGCTTCAGTATTCTCCGGCCCCAATTACAAGCTGTTCACGAGGACAAGCTGTCCACCAAGGAGACGAGCATGTTGCGACCCCTGATACAGGCCACTGCGTTTGCGTCCGCCCTGTGCGCCGTCGGTGCTGCGTTTGCCCAAGGCAAGACCGTCAAGATCGCGTTCATCGATCCGCAGTCCGGGTTGATGGCGCCGGTGGGCACCAACATCCTGCGCAGCTATCAACTGATCGCCGAGATCGCCAATCGCGAGAACTGGGCCAAGGGCGTCAAGTTCGAGATCGTTCCGTTCGACAACAAGCTTTCGCCTCAGGAGAGTTTGAACGCGCTGAAAGCGGCCATCGATCAGGACATCCGCTACGTTGCCCAGGGCAACGGCTCCAGCGTCGCGCTGGCCTTGGCCGACGCCGTCACCAAGCACAACGAGCGCAATCCCGGCAAAGAGGTCGTATACCTGAATCACGCGGCCGTCGATCCGGATCTGACGAACTCGAAGTGCACGTTCTGGCACTTCCGTTTCGACGCCAACTCGGACATGAAGATGGAGGCGCTGACCGCGTACATGGCCGAAAGGAAGGAGATCAAAAACGTCTACCTGATCAACCAGGACTATGCGTTCGGTCACCAGGTGCGGCGCGCCGCGCGTGAGTATCTGGCGCGCAAGCGGCCCGACATCCAGATCGTCGGCGACGAACTGCACCCGCTCGCCAAGGTGACAGACTTCTCGCAGTACGTGGCGAAGATCAAAGCGGCCAATGCCGATACGGTCATCACCGGCAACTGGGGCTCGGACCTGGCATTGCTGATCAAGGCCGCCAAGGACGCGGGTCTGACCGCCAAGTTCTACACGTACTACGCGGGAACGACCGGTGTGCCGACCGCGATTGGCGAGGCGGGGGTCGACCGCGTGCGCTATGTGGCGTACTGGAACCTGAACAACGAGAAGCCGGGCGCGGTCGGCGAGAAAATCTACAAAGAGTTCAAAACGCGCTTCAAGGACGACTACTACACGGTGGCCACGTACAGCGTGATCAAGGCGCTGGCCGAGGCGTTCAACAAAGCGGGTTCGACCGATCCAGTGAAGGTCGCGTTCGCGCTCGAGGGACTCAAGTTCCAGAGCATCAATGGCGAAGTCGAGATGCGCGCCGCCGACCACCAGCTGCAACAGCCGCTGTACATCGCCTCCTGGCAGAAGGTCGACGGCAAACAGGTGCGCTATGACTCGGAGAATACGGGCTTCGGGTGGCGCACCGAGAAAGTGTTCGACTCCTTCGTCGCCGCGCAACCGACCAGCTGCAACATGAAGCGGCCGGCGCGGCCGAGCTGATCGGCGCGCGCAGCCCTGCGACCGGCCCCGGTACGGGCCGGTTTTTTTTGAGGCACGACCGTGACCGCCGAACTCGCACTGATTTCGCTGTTGAACGGCATCAGCTACGGGCTGCTGCTGTTCATGCTCGCCTCCGGTCTGACGCTGATCTTTTCGATGATGGGCGTGCTGAACTTCGCGCACGCCAGCTTCTACATGCTGGGCGCCTATTTCGGCTACCAGATCTCGAAGTGGGTCGGGTTCTGGCCGGCGCTCGCGATCGCGCCGCTCGCTACAGGGGTGCTCGGCGCGATGGTCGAACGCTTCGGCCTGCGCCGCGTACACAAGTGGGGCCACGTACCCGAGTTGCTGTTCACGTTCGGGCTGTCGTTCATCATCGTCGAGCTCGTGCAGGTGATCTGGGGCCGGCCGCCGGTGCCGAATCAACTGCCGCCCGAACTGCAAGGTTCGCTGTTCACGATCTACACGACGACCTTCCCGATCGCGCGCGGCTTCATCATGCTGGTCGCGGTGCTGATGATGCTGGCGTTGTGGCTGGTGCTGACGCGCACCCGCATCGGCCTCGTGATCCAGGCGGCGCTGACCCATCCGGAGATGGTGGAGGCGCTCGGCCACAACGTGCGTAGCGTGTTCATGTTGGTGTTCGGCGGCGGCTCGGCGCTGGCGGGGCTGGCCGGAGTCATCGGCGGCGTGGTGTTCGTGACCGAGCCGAGCATGGCCGCAGTGGCCGGCGCGATCATCTTCGTCGTGATCGTGGTCGGCGGCATGGGCTCGCTAGCGGGCGCGTTCCTCGCGTCGCTGCTGATCGGATTGATCCAGACGTTCGCGCTGGCGTCCGACTATCCGCTCGGCGGGCTGCTCGGATTGTTCGGAGTGAGCGTGACGCCCGATACGTTCGGCTACGCGGTGTGGAAGCTGACGATCGCGCAGATCGGACCGGTGCTGCCGTTCCTGCTGCTAGTGGTGATCCTGATCGTGCGGCCGCGCGGTCTGCTGGGTACGCGGGAGGGCTGAGGCGATGGCCGTCACGACCGAATCCGGCGTGCTGCGCTACCGGCCGCTGAACCTCGGCCGCTGGATTATCTGGGGCGGCACCGCGCTGCTGTTCATCGTGCTGCCGCTCGTGTTCACACAGGGGTTCGCGCGCACCTTGCTAGCCCAGATGGGCATCATGATCGTGTTCGCGCTGTCGTACAACATGCTGCTCGGCCAAAGCGGCATGCTGTCCTTTGGTCATGCCGTGTATTCCGGTCTCGGCGCGTACTTCGCAATCCACGCGCTGAACTGGATCGACGCCGGGCATCTGGTGTTTCCGGTGTCGCTGCTGCCGCTGGTGGGCGGCATCTTCGGCATGATCTTCGGCGTGATCTTCGGCTATCCGACGACACAGAAGGCCGGTACGCCGTTCGCGATGATCACGCTCGGCATCGGCGAGATGGTCTTTGCATGCTCGCTGATGTTCCCCGGATTTTTCGGCGGCGAAGGCGGTATCAGCGGCAACCGCACCGCGGGCGGCAACTTCCTCGGCATCGAAGGACTGAATTTCGGGCGCGACATCCAGGTCTATTACCTGATCGCGTTCTGGTGCTTCGTGTCGATGATCGCGATGTATGCGTGGACACAGACGCCGCTCGGCCGCATCGCCAACGCGGTGCGCGACAACCCCGAGCGCGTCGAGTTCGTCGGCTACAACACGCAGCGCGTGCGCTGGCTGGTGCTGATCCTGTCGTCGTTTTTCGCCGGCATTTCCGGCGGGCTGTCGGCGATCAATTTCGAGATCGTCACGGCCGAGAACGTCAGCGCGGTGCGCTCCGGCGGCGTGCTGCTGGCAGCTTTCATCGGCGGCATGCTGTTTTTCTTCGGCCCGATTATCGGCGCCGTGGTGTTCATCCTATTCGCGATCGCGCTCGGCGAAGTGACCAAGGCGTGGCAGTTCTACCTCGGCGTGTTCTTCGTGCTGCTGGTGATGTACGCGCCGGGCGGCCTATCGAGCATCATCCTAATGAATCTGCGCGTGATGAAGTTCGGCAAGTTCAAGCGCTTGCGCGATCCGTACGTCGGCCTGATCCTGTCCGGACTGACCCTGCTGGCGGGTGTGGTGCTGCTGATCGAGATGACCTATCACCTGACGCTGGAGTCCGCGCTCGGCCCGATGGTCAAGGTGTTCGGCTTCCCGTTCGACACTTCGTCGAGCGAGGCGTGGGTCTTCATGGCCGCGCTGCTGGTCGGCGGTGCCGCCGCGTTCGAATACATGCGACGTCAGTTCAAGCGCGAGTGGGACAAGATCCAGGAAGAGATCGAGGACTACCTGCGCGCCAACCCGGAGAGCGTCTGATGACGGCGGCGCTCGAATTAATCGACGTGCGCAAGAGTTTCGGCAAGACCGAGATCATCCGCGGCGTCACGCTGTCGATCGGGCAGGGCGAGCGGCACGCGGTGATCGGCCCGAACGGCGCCGGCAAGTCCACGCTGTTCAACCTGATCAGCGGCCGCTTCCCGGTGTCTAGCGGTCGGATCCTGCTGAACGGCACGGACATCACCAACCGCAAGCCGTACGAGATCAATCGCCTCGGGCTGTCGCGGTCGTTCCAGATCACCAATATCTTTCACCGCCTGTCGGTGTTCGAGAACCTGCGCTGCGCGGTTCTGTGGTCGCTCGGTTACAGGTACTCGTTTTGGCGCAATCTGAACCGTTTGACCGACGCGCGCGAGCGCGCCGAGGAGGTGCTGGAGCGCATCGGCTTGAAGCGCCGCCGCAATGTCGCGGCTGGCCTGCTGACCTACGCCGAGCAGCGCGCGCTGGAGATCGGCATCACGATCGCCGGCGGCGCGTCGGTGATCCTGCTGGACGAACCGACCTCGGGCATGAGCCGCAGCGAGACGGCGCACGCGGTCGAGTTGATCCGCGAGGTCACGCAGGGCCGCACGCTGTTGATGGTCGAACATGACATGAGCGTGGTGTTCGGGCTTGCCGATACGATTTCGGTGGTCGTTTACGGCGAGTTGATCGCCTCCGGTCCGCCGGCCCAGATTCGCGCCGACCGGCGCGTCAAAGAAGCCTATCTCGGCCAGCATGCCGAGGCCTGAGACGATGCTGACCGTCCGCAATCTGCAAGCCTATTACGGCAAGAGCCACGTGCTGCACGGGGTGGATCTGGACGTGCGGCGGGGCGAGATCGTCAGCCTGTTGGGACGCAACGGGGTGGGCCGATCGACCACCGCCAAGGCCATCATGGGCCTGGTCCAGTGCACCGGCCGCATCGAGTTCAAGGGGCAGGACCTGACCCGCCTGCCGACGCACCGCATCGCCCACCTGGGCATCGGCTACGTACCGGAGAACCGCGACATCTTTCCCGGCCTGACCGTGGAGGAGAACCTGACGCTCGGGCTGAAAGGACGGTCCTTCCGTGGCTGGACCTACGACGACATGTACCGCCTGTTTCCGCGCCTGAAGGAGCGGCGTCATACGCAGGCCGGCGTGCTGTCCGGCGGCGAGCAGCAGATGCTGACGCTGGCGCGTACGATGATGGGCAATCCGGAGCTGGTGATCATCGACGAACCGACCGAAGGGCTGGCGCCGATGATCGTCGAGCTGGTCGCCGGCTTTCTGCGCGAGCTGAAAGAACGCGGCACGTCGATCCTGTTGATCGAGCAGAAGCTGACGATCGCACTGGAGATTTCGCAGCGCGTCTACGTGATGGGCCACGGGCACATGGTCTTCGAGGGCACGCCTGCAGACCTGCGCAACAACAAGATGATCCGCCAGGAATGGCTCGAGGTTTAGGGAGATCGCGATGGCTACGCATTACGAGGTTCGCGGCGACATTGCCGTGATCCAACTGGACAATCCGCCGGTCAACGGGCTGAACCACGCGTCGCGCAAGGGCGTGGTCGAGGGACTGAAGCGCGCAAACGCCAGCAGCAAGGTGAGGGCGATCGTCGTGACCGGCACCGACAAGGTGTTTTCCGGCGGTGCCGACATCCGCGAGTTCAACACGCCGGCCATGATGGCCGAGCCGAACCTGCTGGCGGTGATCGACGCCCTCGAGGCGAGCGCCAAACCGGTGGTCGCCGCGATCAACGGCGTCTGCATGGGTGGGGGACTGGAACTGGCGCTCGGCTGCCACTACCGGATCGCCACGCCGAATGCCAGTCTCGGTCTGCCTGAGGTGAAGCTGGGGCTGCTGCCGGGTGCGGGCGGGACACAACGGCTGCCGCGTGCGATCGGCGTCGAAAAAGCCCTGCAGATGATCACGACCGGCGACCCGATCGGCGCCGACGAGGCGCAGAAGTACGGGCTGGTCGAGCGCATCGTGCCGCATACGACCTTTCAAGGCGTGATCGACTTCGCGCACGAGGTGGCGGAGCGCAGCCGCCATCCGCGGCTGCGCGACAAGACGGTCGATCTGCCGCCGGGCGTGGACGCGGCGACCTTCTTCGCCGATGCGCGCAAGCAGGTGGCGGCGCAGGCGAAGGGGCTGACCGCGCCGCTGAAGTGCGTCGACGCGGTCGAGGCCTCCGTCACGAAGCCGTTCGCGGAGGGCATGCAGCTCGAACGCGCGCTCTTCATCGAGCTGCTGAACGGCACCGAGTCCAAAGCGCTGCGGCACGCGTTCTTCGCCGAGCGCGCGGCGGCGAAGATTCCGGACGTCCCCGAGGACACGCCGACGCGGCCGATCAAGACCGCGGCGGTGGTCGGCTTCGGCACGATGGGCGGCGGCATTGCGATGAGCTTCGCCAATGCCGGCATTCCGGTACGCGTTCTGGAAATGAAGCAGGAAGCGCTGGACAAGGGCCTGGCGACCTGCCGCCGCAACTGGGAAGCGAGCGCCAAGAAGGGCAAGCTGACCTTGGCACAGGTCGAACAGCGCATGGCGCTGCTGAAGCCGACGCTGCGCTACGAGGACCTGGCCGACGCCGACATCGTGATCGAGGCGGTGTACGAGGACATGGCGGTCAAGCAGCAGGTCTTCCGTACATTGGACCGCGTGATGAAGCCGGGCGCGATCCTCGCGACCAATACGTCGACGCTGGACGTCGATGCGATCGCGGCGGTGACCAAGCGCCCGCAGGACGTGATCGGCACGCACTTCTTCTCGCCGGCCAACGTGATGCGGCTGCTCGAGGTCGTGCGCGGCAAGAAGACCGCCAAGGACGTGCTGGCCACCGTGATGCAGCTGGCCAAGCGCATCAAGAAGGTCGCTGTAGTGTCCGGCGTGTGCGACGGCTTCATCGGCAACCGCATGATCGAGCAGTACGGCCGCCAGTCGCTGCTGCTGCTCGAGGAGGGCGCCAGCCCGCAGCAGATCGACGGCGCGCTGCAGGCGTGGGGCATGGCGATGGGGCCTTTCGCGATGGGCGATCTGGCGGGGCTCGATATCGGCTACGCGATCCGCAAGCGCCGCCGCGTCGAGCGCCCGAGCATGTACTACCCGGCGATCGCCGACCGCATCGTCGAGGCGGGCCGCCTGGGACAAAAGACCGGCAAAGGCTGGTATCGCTACGAGACCGGCAGCCGCACGCCGCTGCCCGATCCCGAAGTGGACGCGATGATCGACGCCTATCGCAAGGAACTGGGCATCGTGCCGCGCGCGATTTCCGATGCGGAGATCGTCGAGCGCTGCATTTACGCCTTGGTCAACGAAGGCGCCCGCATCCTGGAAGAGGGAATCGCGCTGCGCGCCAGCGACATCGACGTCGTGTATTTGACCGGCTACGGCTTTCCGCCGGCCAAGGGCGGGCCGATGTTTTATGCCGAATCCATCGTCGGGCTGCCGCAGGTGATCGAGCGCATGCGGCAGTTCGCGGCCAACCCGCGCGCCGCGCTGGACTTCTGGCAACCGGCCAAACTGCTGGTCGATTGCGCCGCCAGCGGCAAGCGCCTGGATCAGCGGTAGGGGCGCTTTCCTCATGGCGGCCGAGCTGATCGAACGGCGCCTGCTGTCGTTTCTGCTGTACGACTGGCTGGGCGCCGAACGGCTGACCGCGTATCCGCGTTTCAGCGAACACTCGCGCGCGACCTTCGACGCCGCGCTCGACGCCGCCGAGCAGTTGGCGCTGAAGGAGTTCGCGCCGCTGAACCGGCTGCTCGACGAGCAGGAGCCGAGCTTCGACGGCGAGCGCGTGCACGTGCCGGCACCTGTGCGGCGCGCACTGGACGCCTTTGTCGCCTCGGGTTTCATGGCCGCGGCGCAGGATGCGGAACTGGGCGGCATGCAGTTGCCGGTGCTGATCGAAAAGGCGTGCCTCGCGTACTTCAAGGCGGCCAACATCGCGTTGAGCGCGTATCCGTTCCTGACCATCGGCAACGCCAATCTGCTGCTCGCGCACGGCTCCCGGGTGCAGATCGACGCCTTCGCCAAACCCGAACTGGCCGGGCGCTTTTTCGGCACGATGTGCCTGTCCGAGCCGCAGGCCGGCTCGTCGCTATCGGACATCCGCACGCGCGCGGTGCCGGACGGCGACTCGCCGTTCGGGCCCCGCTACCGGCTGTTCGGCAGCAAGATGTGGATCTCGGCCGGCGAGCACGAACTGGCGGAAAACATCGTGCACCTGGTGCTGGCGAAGATCCCGCAGGCGGACGGCACGCTGCCTGCAGGGGTGAAGGGCATCTCGATCTTCATCGTGCCGCGCCGGCTGGTCGGCGCCGATGGCGCCCTCGGCGAGCGCAACGACGTGGCGTTGGCGGGCTTGAATCACAAGATGGGCTATCGCGGCACGGTCAATACCTTGCTCAATTTCGGCGAGGGGAAATTCAAACCGGAAGGCGCAGCCGGCGCGATCGGCTATCGGGTCGGTGAGCCGGGCCAGGGGCTGCCGATCATGTTCCACATGATGAACGAGGCCCGCATCGGCGTCGGCCTGGGCGCGGTGATGCTCGGTTACGCCGGCTATCGCTATGCGCTGGAGTACGCGCGCCAGCGGCCGCAGGGAAGACCGGTCGGACCGCGCGGGAAGGATCCGACGCAAGCGCAGGTTCCCATCATCCGCCACGCCGACATCCGCCGCATGCTGCTGGCGCAGAAGAGCTACTGCGAGGGTGCCTTCGCGTTGAACCTCTACTGCGCGTGGCTGGTCGACCAGCAGCATCACGCCCCCAACGAGGCCGAGCGGGCGGAGGCGGAATTGCTGCTCGAACTGTTGACCCCGATCGCCAAGAGCTGGCCCTCCGAGTGGTGCCTGGAAGCGAACAATCTCGCGATCCAGGTGCTCGGCGGCTACGGCTACACCCGCGACTATCCGGTCGAGCAGTACTGGCGCGACAACCGGCTGAACATGATCCACGAAGGCACGCACGGCATTCAGGCGCTCGATCTGCTCGGCCGCAAGGTGGTGATGCGGGACGGTGCCGGGCTGCGCCTGCTGGCGGCGCGCATCGGTGAAACCGTGCGCGCGGCGCGCGCGGCGGCCGACGGGGAGTTGCGACGCCGTGGCGACGAACTGGCCGAGGCCGTCGGGCTCGTCGAACGCGCGACGCGCGAACTGTGGGCGCGCGGGGAGGCGGAAGCGGCGCTCGCGCACGCCACACCGTACATGCAGGCGTTCGGCCATACGGTGCTGGCGTGGATCTGGCTGCAACTGGCGCTCGCGTCGGCAGCGGGCGACGAGTCGCTGCGGCAGGGCATCGGAACCGCCTGTCGCTTCTTTTTCGTCTACGAACTGCCACGTGTGCCGGCCTTCCTTGCTCCGGCGCTGGCCGGCGATCGGACCCTGATCGAGCTGCGCGAGGAATGGTTAGGCTAGCCCGGATATTTCACGAGGTCGCTCCCGGATGGTTGATTTCGTCAGCTTCATCGAGGGCTTGCCGCAGGTGAACCGCCTATCCACTTTGGATCTTCGGCGCTACGCGGGTTTGCGCGGCGGCTGCGCGGTCATCTTGCGCTCAAGTGCTCGCAAAGGCCCGACGGCCTTTGCTGCGCCCCTCTCGCGCAACCTGCCGCGCGCATCCGCGCGCGCAATTCCCGCGTCCCTCGTGAAATATCCGGGCTAGGAGCTTGCAAGGGAGAAACGGGATGTCGGTACGCAAACTGTTCGATCTGAGCGGCAAGACCGCGCTCGTCACCGGTGGCTCGCGCGGGCTGGGGCTGCAAATCGCCGAGGCGCTCGGCGAAATGGGCGCGAAGCTGGTTCTGACCGCGCGCAAGGCCGACGAGCTGGAGGCGGCCGCCAAACACTTGAAGGATCAAGGCGTCGATGCGAGCTGGATCGCCGCCGATTGCGCGAAAGACGCCGATATCGCGCGTCTGGTCGACGAAACGCTGGCCCGCCTCGGCCATGTGGACATCCTGATCAACAACGCCGGCGCGACCTGGGGCGCGCCGGCCGAGGACTATCCGATCGAAGGCTGGGACAAGGTGATGAACCTGAACGTGCGCGGCACGTTTCTGCTGACGCAGGCGATCGGCAAGCGCTCGATGATCCCGCGCCGCTACGGGCGCATTTTGATCGTCGCGTCGATCGCCGGCTTGCGCGGCAATCCGCCGGGAACGATGAAAACGATCGCCTACAACACCAGCAAGGGCGCGCTGGTGAACTTCACCCGCGCGCTGGCCGGCGAGTGGGGGCCGTACGGAATCACGGTCAACGCGCTCGCCCCGGGCTTTTTCCCGTCCAAGATGAGCCGCGGCGTGCTGGCGCAATTCGGCGAGGAGAACATGGCCAAGCGCGTGCCGCTGCAGCGGCTGGGCGACGATCAGGATCTGAAGGGCGCCGCGGTCTTGTTCGCTTCGGACGCCGGCAAACAAATCACCGGCCAGATCCTCGCCGTCGACGGCGGCGCGATCGCCGTCTGACTGCCGGGCGCGATGGGCGAACCGCTGGCCGAGATTCCGTTCCTGCGCGCGCTGGGCGCCAGACTCGTGCGGGCGCAGGACGGATGCGCGGAAATCGCGCTCGAGCTCGCGCCGGAACATCAGAACAGCCTCGGCATGGCTCACGGCGGCGTCGTGATGACGCTGCTCGACGTCGCGATGGCGCGCGCCGGCCGCACAGTCGTCGACCGCGAGGAGACGCAGCCGATGGTCGCAGTGACGGTCGAGATGAAGACGAGCTTCTTGCGTCCTGCGGTCGGGCGCCTGCTGGCGCGCGGCCGCGTGTTGCACCGGAGCGCGACGATGGCGTATTGCGAGGCGGAGCTTTTCGACGGCAAGGATCACCTCGTCGCCAAGTCGCTCGGTACCTTCAAGTTTCTGCGCCGTAAGTAGGATCACGCCATGCCGACCAACCGCCGCATCGTTCTCGCCAGCCGCCCGCAGGGCGAGGCCACCCTCGACAACTTCCGCCTCGAAACCGTGCCGACACCGCCGCTCGCCGACGGCCAAGTGCTGGTACGCAATCTGTGGCTATCGCTCGATCCGTACATGCGGATGCGGATGAACGAAGGGCGCTCGTACGCGCCGCCGCAGGCGCTGAACGAAACGATGATCGGCGGCACCGTGGGCGAGGTGATCGAATCGAGGAACCCGGCGTTCAAGCCCGGCGACAAAGTGGTCGCGATGTTCGGCTGGCAGGAGTACGGCATCTCGGACGGCTCGGGCATGCGCAAGGTGCCGGACGGACCGGTGCCACTGTCGGCCTATCTGGGCGCGGTAGGCATGCCCGGCGTGACCGCGTGGTATGGGCTAAACAAGATCGTCGAGCCGAAGGCCGGCGAGACCATCCTCGTGTCCGCCGCCAGCGGCGCGGTCGGCGGCGTGGTCGGGCAGTTGGCCAAGCTGGCCGGCTGTCGCGCCGTCGGGATCGCCGGCGGTCCGGAGAAGTGCCGCTACGTCGTCGAAGAGCTGCGGTTCGACGCCTGCATCGACTACAAGTCGGAAGACGTCGGGCAGGCCCTGGCGCGCGTCTGCCCGAACGGTGTGGATGGGTATTTCGAGAACGTCGGCGGCGAGATCCTGAACGCCGTGCTGCCGGCGATGAACGCGCACGGACGCATCGCGCTGTGCGGACTGATCGCCAACTACGAAGGCGAGCAGGTCCCGCTGCGGCAGCCGCGCTGGCTGCTGATCAGCCGGCTGAAACTGCAAGGTTTCATCGTCAGCGAGCACATGGAGCTGTGGCCGCAAGCTCTGAAAGAGCTGGCGGCCCATGTCGCGAGCGGCAAGATCCGTTACCGAGAAACGATCGCGCACGGTCTGCAGAACGCACCGGCGGCCTTTCTCGGCATGCTCAAAGGCAAGAACTTCGGCAAACAACTGGTCAAACTGGGGTGACGATGGACCCACTCGCCGGCAGGGTGGCGGTGATCACCGGCGCGGGCAGCGGTTTCGGCCGCGAGTTCGCGCGGCTCGGCCACCGCAACGGAATGAAACTGGTGCTGGCCGACGTGCAGCGCGATGCGCTGGAAGCGACGCTGGCAGAGCTGCGGGCGGCGGGAGCGACAGCGATCGCCGAAGTCGTCGACGTGGCGCGCAGTGAGCAGGTGCAGGCGCTGGCGGATCGCGCTTACCGCGAGTTCGGCCAAGTGCACCTGCTGTTCAACAACGCCGGTGTGGGCGGCGGCGGTTACGTCTGGGAGTCGACCGAGCGCGACTGGCAGTGGGTGCTAGGGGTGAACGTGATGGGCGTGGTGCACGGGCTGCGGCACTTCGTGCCGCGCATGCTGGCCGCCAATCGTGCCGGCGAGCCCGGGCACATCGTGAACACTGCGTCGATGGCCGGCTGGGTTTGCGCGCCGCTGATGGGCGTTTACAACGCCAGCAAACACGCGGTCGTGGCGCTGACGGAGACGCTTTATCACGATCTGCGGCTCGCGGACAGCACGATCGGCGTGAGTTTGCTGTGTCCGGCGTTCGTGCCGACCGGTATCACGCAGTCCGAGCGCAACCGCCCGGACGAGCTCGCGAACGAAGGCGGGCCGACCGAGTCGCAGAGGGTGGCGCAGCAACAGACCGCGAAAGCAGTGTCGGCGGGCAAGATCAGCGCGGCCGAGGTCGCGCAGATGACCTTCGATGCGATTCGCGCCGACCGCTTTTTCGTCTTCACCCATCCGAAGATCCTGCCGACGGTCGAGGAGCGCTACCAGGCGGCGTTGCGCGGCGCGGCGCCCGCCGATCCGTTCGCCTCCAAGCCGCAGGCCCGCCCGCCCAGCCCGCTGTGATCACCACCGATCAGTACGCGCAGCTCGCCAGCGGCATCCGGCTGCATTACGCGAGCGCCGGTGAGCGCGGCCGGCCGCTGGTGCTGTGCGTGCACGGCTTTCCGGAGTACTGGGGCGCCTGGGAAGAGGTGCTGCCGCGGCTCGGCGAATGGGCCTATGCGGTGGCGCCGGATCTGCGCGGTTTCAATCTGTCCAGCCAACCGCGCGCGGTCGAGGCCTATCGCGCGCGCGAGATCGTCGGCGACCTGCTCGGGCTGATGGAAGTGCTCGGCTATGCGCGCGCGTTCGTGCTCGCGCACGACTGGGGCGGTGCGGCGGCGTGGCAACTGGCGATCGCGCACCCGCAGCGGGTCGAGAAGCTCGCGATTCTCAACTCGCCTCATCCGGTGCCGTTCGCTCGCGAGCTGGCGCACAACCCCGAACAGCAAAAGGCGAGCACCTATATGAACTGGCTGCGCCGGCCGGAAGCCGAGCGCAAGCTGGCCGAGAACGACTTCGCGCGCCTGGTCGGCTTTCTGGCGGACGCCGAAGGCCGGGCGCCGGCATGGCTCGACCAGGCGCGGCTGGCGCGCTACCGCGAGGTATGGGCGCGCGGCTTGACCGGCGGCGTCAACTATTACCGGGCGACGCCGCTCGTGCCGCCCACCGCCGACGAGCCGGGCGCGAGCGCCGTGCGTCTCGATCCGGCTCAGTTCACCGTGCGCGTGCCTACGCTCGTGCTCTGGGGCATGAAGGATCGGGCCCTGTTGCCGTGCCTGCTCGACGGACTCGTCGATGTGGTCCCGGATCTGCGGCTGCAGCGCCTGCCGCAGGCGACGCACTGGCTGGCGCACGAAGTACCGGAGTTGATCGCCGCCGAGGCGACGGCGTTTTTCCGCGGCTGACCGCCGCCACTGGAGTTTGCCCCGTGTCCTTGATGCGTTTCTGTCTGATCCTGTTGCAGACACTGCTGCTTGCGGTCTGTGCGCAGGCGAAAGCGCCTGTGCCGGCCGGCGTGACGCGCGGTGCGCAGGTCGAGGGCGTCACCGAGTATCGCTTGGCGAACGGCTTGCAGGTGTTGCTGTATCCGGATCCTTCGAAGCCCACCGCGACGGTCAACATCACTTATCGCGTCGGCTCGCGCCACGAGAATTACGGCGAGACCGGGATGGCGCACCTGCTCGAG
>DATLZG010000092.1:0-3710 GCA_035574095.1 Burkholderiaceae bacterium
CCGCCGAGATGCCGTTGATCGTCAGGTGGATGCCGCGCTTGATGCGCTCGTCGCTGTGCCCTTCGCGGTGGCGCTTGATCAGCTCGACCTGCAGGTGATTCAACGGGTCCAGGTAGGGCAGCCGGTTGCGGATGTTGCGCGCGAGCACCGGGTTGGTTTCCAGCAACTGCTTCTGCCCGCTGACCGCCAGCCAGTGCTTCATCGTCGACTGCCATTCGGCGCGAATCGCCGCGAAGATCGCCTGACCGCGCTTTTTGTCGGCGGCGAGCCGCGCATAACGGCTGCCGATCGCCAGATCGGACTTGGCGAGCACCATTTCCATGTTCGAGGTCAGCGCGCGGAAGAACGGCCAGTCGGCGAGCATCCGCTGCAGCAGCTTGAAGCGCGCGCGGCGCGCCGCCGCCCCGCGCGCGGCGGACAGATAGGCGTCGATGCCGCTGCCGAAGCCGTACCAGCCGGGCAGCAGCAGCCGGCACTGACCCCAGGAGAACACCCACGGGATCGCGCGCAGGTCTTCGATGCGCCCGCTCGCCTTGCGTGCCGCCGGCCGGCTGCCGATGTTCAGTTCCATGATCTCGGCGATCGGCGTGGCGGAGAAAAAAAACTCGGCGAAGCCTTCGGTCTCGTACACCAGCGCGCGATAGGCGCGCTGCGCGTGCGCGGCGATCTCGTCGAGGGCGGCTTCGTACTCGGCGTGCGTCTCGCTTGCGGCGGCCCCGGCCAGCGTGGCGCGCAAGGTGGCGGACACCAGCAGCTCGAGGTGATGACGGCCGATGCGCGGGTCGGCGTACTTGGCCTGGATGATCTCGCCCTGCTCGGTCAGGCGGATCTGGCCGCGCACGCTGCCGGGCGGCTGCGCCAGGATCGCTTCGAAGCTCGGGCCGCCGCCGCGGCCGACGGTGCCGCCGCGGCCGTGAAACAGCCGCAGCCGCACGCCGTGTTCGTCGGCCAGCCGCACCAGCGCCTGTGTGGCGCGGTAAAGCTGCCATTGCGATGCGAGGAAGCCGCCGTCCTTGTTGCTGTCCGAGTAGCCGAGCATCACCTCCTGCAACGGCCGGCCGTTGACGGTCGGCACCAGCAGCGAACGCAGCCCCGGATGCGCGATCAGGTCGCGCATGATGGCCGGCGCGCGCTGCAGATCGGCGATCGTCTCGAACAGCGGCACCACCATCAGCGCGCAGCCGCGCAGCTCGTTGCCGGTCAGCAGCCCCGTTTCTTTCTGCAGCAGCGCGACCTCCAGCAGGTCCGACAGCGATTCGGTGTGCGACACGATGTGCTTGTCGATCGCCGCCGCGCCGAAGCGCCGGCGCAGCTCGCGCGCGGTCTCGAACACCGCCAGCTCCGCGCGCGTGCGCTCGGAGTAGGCGAGGTGCGGCGACACCAGCGGCCGCGCATGCGCCAGCTCGCGCGACAGCAGTTGCACGCGTTCGGTTTCGCTCAGGCGGCGGTAGTCGGGGCAGACCTCGGCGGCGGCGAGCAGCTCCGCGACCACCGCCTCGAACACGTCCGAGCTTTGCCGCAGATCGAGCGTGGCGCCATGAAAGCCGAACACCTGGACGGCGTGGCGCAGCGGCGTCAGCCGGAAGGCCGCCAGATCGCCGTTGTTCTGGTTTTCCAGCGCCGCGGCGATGACGTCCAGGTCGGCGGCGAACTGCTGCGCGCCGGCATACGGCGCCGCTTCGCCCAGCGCCGCCCGCGCGCGCAGATCCAGTCCGAGCGCGTGCGCGGTGGCGGTCAGGCGCGCGTACACGCCGGTCAGCGCGCGCCGGTACGGCTCGTCGGCGCGCTGCGCGGAACGATCGGGGCTCGTCTCGGCAAGCGCGGCCAGCCGCTCGTCCACCGGCGCCAGCAGCGCCGACAACGGCAGTTCGGCGCCGAGCGCGTGCACCTCGGCCAGATACGTTTCGAACACGGTGGTCGCCTGCGCGGCGAGCGCGGCGCGCATCGTGTCGGCGCCGACGTTCGGATGGCCGTCGCGGTCGCCGCCGATCCACGAGCCGAGCCGCAGGAACGGCGGCAGGGCAGCACCGCCGAGCGCGTCGTGCAGCGCCATGTACAGACGCGGCATCTGCGGCAGGAAGGTGCTGCGCCAGTACGACAACGCGTTGCCGATCTCGTCGGCCACCGTCAGCTTGGCCGGCCGCAGCATGCGCGTCTGCCACAGCGTGGAGATCAGCGCCGCCAGCCGCGGCTCGGCGTCGCCATCGCTCGCGCGCGCGTCGAGCCCGTGCGCGATCGCGCGCTCGGTGTCCAGGATGCTCTTGCGCCGCACTTCGGTCGGGTGCGCGGTCAGCACCGGCATCACGCAGGCGTCGGCCAACGCCGCGCGCACCTGCGCCGGGCCGACACCGCATTCGGCCAGGTACCGCAGCGTGGCCGCCAGGCTGCCGGGCGCGCTGTCGCCGGCGCGCCGCAACGCGAGGATCAACTGCCGGTCTTCGGCCAGGTTGGCGAGGTGCGAGAAATAGGAAAACGCGCGCACGACGCTGATCGTCTCGTCGCGCGACAGCCGCTTCAGCCGGCGGTCGAGCGCGCGCGCGTCCTCGGTCTTGCCTTCGCGGCGAAAGCGGGTCGCGATCTGGCGGATCGCTTCGACGACCTCGAAAAGTTGCGCGCCGCCGTGACGCTTCAGCACGTCGCCCAACAGGCGGCCGAGCAATCGGATGTCCTCGCGCAGCGTCGGATCGTCGGGCGTACGGGTGGCGTCGAGCATCGGCGCGGAATTTAACCACGACATCCGCTCGCTACACTCGCGCCATGCCCGCGATCCCCGATCCGCTGATCATCGCCACGCGCGCCAGCCCGCTCGCGCTGTGGCAGGCCGAACACGTGCGCGACCGCCTGCAGGCGCTGCATCCGGGCCTGCGCGTCGAGCTCGCCCCGATGACCACGCGCGGCGACCAGATCCTCGACCGTGCGCTCGCCAAGGTCGGCGGCAAGGGGCTGTTCATCAAGGAGCTGGAAGTCGCCTTGCAGGAGGGCCGCGCTCATCTGGCCGTGCATTCGCTAAAGGACGTGCCGATGGAGTTGGCGCCGCAGTTCGCGCTGGCCGCGGTGCTGGCGCGCGAAGACCCGCGCGATGCCTTCGTGCCCGCCGCCGGCTCGAACGCGGCGACGCTGGAAGCGCTCGCGCCGGGCGCGCGCGTCGGCACCTCCAGCTTGCGGCGCGAACTGGTGCTGCGCGCGTTCTATCCGCACCTGAAGGTGCTGCCGGTGCGCGGCAACGTCGGCACGCGGCTGCGCAAGCTCGACGACGGCGAATTCGACGCGCTGGTGATGGCGGCGGCCGGGTTGAAGCGGTTGGGGCTCGCGCAGCGCATCCGTCAGATCCTGCCGACCGACCGCTTTCTGCCGGCGCCGGGGCAGGGGGCGCTGGCGATCGAGACGCGCGCGGACGATGCGGCGGTCATCGCCGCCGTCGCGCCGCTCGACGACGCCGCCACACGCGCCGCCACCAGTGCCGAGCGAGCGGTGTCGCGCGGTTTGGGCGGCAGTTGTCAGGTGCCGCTGGCGGCGTACGCCGAGGTCGAAGGCACGCGCCTGCGCCTGCGGGCACTGGTCGGCGATCACGCGAGCGGCGCGCACGTGACGGCGGAAACGAGCGGCGCGCTGGCCGCGGCCGAACGTCTGGGCGCCGAAGCGGCGCAGGCATTGCGCGCCCGCGGCGCGCTCGCGCTGCTCGCGCCGTGAACGCCCGGCCGCTCGTCGTC
>DATLZG010000093.1:0-6889 GCA_035574095.1 Burkholderiaceae bacterium
GTGGCCGAGGCGCCGCGCGCGGTGGCGCTGGCCGCGTTGGGACGCGGGGGCGAAGCGATCGCGGCCAGCGATCGCGCGCTGGCGGTCCTGCGGCCGCTGGCGAGCGGTGAGGAACTGCTGTTCGCGCTGCTGCATCGCGCACAGGCGGCCAATGCACTCGGCCGCCCGCAATTGGCGCTGGCTGCGCTCGAGGAGGTGAGGCCGCACGCCACCGGCACCGAAAACGTGCTGGCGCGGCTGGCGTACTGGCGCGAGTCGGCCGCGGCGCTCGCCGCCGTGGGGCGCTACGAGGAGGCTTACGGCGCGCTCGCCGAACTGACGACGCGCGAACGCGACCACAACGAGCAGCGCTTGGTGCGGCAGCTCGCCGCGCAGCGGGGGCAGATCGAGAGCCGGCAACTGGCGCGCGACAACGAACTGCTGCGACGCGAGGGGGAGGCGAACCGGCAGGCGATCGCCGCGCTCGCCCGCGCGTCGCAGCTGCAGAACCTCGTGATCGTGCTCGGCGCGGTGATCGCGGTGGCGGCCGGCGCCGGCCTGTGGTGGCAACGGCGCCTGAACCGGCGCATCGCCGCACTCGCCGCGACCGACGATCTGACCGGAGCGCTGAACCGGCGGCGCATCGGCCAGATCGGGCAACAGGCGTTCGACGCGTTCCGTTCGCTCGGCCAGCCGCTGGCGGTCGCGCTGCTCGACCTCGACTACTTCAAGGCGATCAACGATCGCCACGGGCACGCGATCGGCGACGCGGTGCTGCGCGCGGTGGCCGCTGCGCTTGCGCGCCACCTGCGCGCCACCGACCGCCTCGGGCGCTATGGCGGCGAGGAATTCGCCGTCATTCTGCCGCGTGCCGACGAGCGGGAAGCGGCGGCCGTCGTCGACCGCCTGCGCACCGCGGTCGAGGCGCTGCGGCTCGACCAGCACGGCGTACACGCGCAGTTGACGCTGAGTGCCGGCGTGGCGCTCGCGAGCGCCGCCGACCGCAGTTTCGACGACGTTCTGCAACGCGCGGATGCCGCGCTGTATCGCGCGAAAGAGGGCGGGCGCAATCGCGTCCAACTGGCGGCTTGAGACGTGAGTCGGGAGTCGGGAGTGGCGATGAGCGAACTGCTGGCCGACGCCGGCGTTCCGCCCGCACAGGCGCGTATCGTTATCGTCGGCGGCGGCATCATGGGCTGCGCGGTCGCCTATCACCTCGCCGCGCTGGGCGAGCGCGACATCGTGCTGCTCGAGCAGGGGCGGCTGACCAGCGGAACGACGTGGCACGCAGCGGGGCTCGTGGGGCAACTGCGCAACCACGAGAGCCTGACGCGGCTCGTCCGCTACTCGACCGAGCTGTACGCGAAGCTCGAGGCCGAGTCGGGGCTCGCGACCGGCTGGAAGCAGTGCGGCTCGCTGGCGGTGGCGCGCACGGCCGACCGTATGGTGCAACTGAAGCGCACCGCCGCCGTCGCCCGGGCGTACGGCGTCACCTGTGACGTCCTCGCACCGAGCGAAGCGGCCGCGCTGTATCCGATCATGCAGACGCGCGATCTCGCAGGCGCCGTGTGGCTACCCGGCGACGGCAAGGCCAACCCCACCGATCTGACGCTTGCGCTCGCCAAGGGCGCGCGCAACCGCGGCGTCGAGATCTGCGAAGGCGTGCGCGTGACAGGCGCGACCTTCGTTCGCAGCGAACGGCGCCGCGGCGTCAAGGCGCTCGTCTGGCGGGCGAAGGACGGCAGCGCCGGCGCGATCGAAGCGGAAATCGTCGTGCTCGCCGCCGGCCAGTGGTCGCGCGCGCTCGGCCGCGTGCTCGGCGTCACCGTGCCGCTGTTTTCCTGCGAGCACTACTACATCGTCACCGACCGCATCGACGGCGTTCATCGCGACCTTCCGGTGCTGCGCGACCCCGACGGCTACATCTACTTCAAGGAAGAAGTCGGCGGGCTGCTGATGGGCGGCTTCGAGCCCAAGGCCACGCCGTGGCTGCAAAGCGCGCGGCATCGCGGCGGCATCCCGGAGAACTTCGAGTTCCAGTTGCTGCCCGACAACTGGGATGCGTTCGAAATCCTGATGAACCATGCGATCGAACGCGTGCCGGCGCTGGCGACCGCGCGCGTCAAGCAGTTCTACAACGGCCCCGAGTCGTTCACCGCGGACAACAATTTCATCCTCGGCCCGGCGCCGGGGCTGGACAACGTGTACGTCGGCTGCGGCTTCAACTCGATGGGCATCGCCTCCGCGGGCGGCGCGGGCAAAGCGCTGGCGGAGTGGATCGTCGCCGGCGAGCCAACGCTGGATCTGTGGCCGGTGGACATCCGCCGCTTCGCGCCGTTCCAGGGCAACGAGACGTGGCTCGCGGAGCGCGTCGCCGAAGTGCTCGGCATGCACTACCAGATGCCATGGCCGAACCGCGAACTCGAAAGCGCGCGGCCGTTGCGGCGCTTGCCGCTGTATGCGCACCTGAAGGAACGCGGTGCGTGCTTCGGCTCGAAGATGGGGTGGGAGCGCGCCAACTTCTTCGCGCCGACACCGGAGCAAGCGTGCATCGCGTATGGCTGGGGACACCAGAACTGGCATCCGTGGGTGGCGGCCGAGCATCGCGCGTGCCGCGAGCGTGTCGCCGTGTTCGACATGAGCTCGTTCGCCAAGCTGCTCGCGCAGGGACCGGATGCGCGCGCCGCGCTCGACTGGCTGGTCGCCAACGAACTTCCCGCGGGGGTCGGCGGCACCGTGTACACGGGCATGCTGAACGACCGCGGCGGCTACGAGAGCGACTTCACGATCACGCAGTTGGGCGACGACGCGTACCTGATCGTGACCAGTTCCGGCTCCGCGGTGCGCGATCGCGACGTGATCGACCGCGCGCTCCGCGCCCGCGGCTGGCGCTGCACGGTGACCGACGTCACGCCGATGGTCGCGATGCTGGCGGTGATGGGGCCGCGTTCGCGCGAGCTGATGAGCCGCGTGTCGACCGCGCGCTTCGACAACGCGTCGTTTCCGTTCGGCACCTCGCAAGAGATCGACGTCGGTTACGCGACCGTGCGCGCCACAAGGCTCACTTACGTCGGCGAACTCGGCTGGGAGCTGTACGTACCGGTCGAGTTCGCGGTCGGTGTGTACGAGCGGCTGCACGAGGCGGGGCGCGATCTGGGGCTCGCCGACGCCGGTTATTACGCGATCGAGTCGCTGCGGCTGGAGAAGGGCTACCGCGCGTGGGGACGGGAACTGACGCCGGACGTCAACCCGTACGAAGCGGGACTCGCGTTCGCGGTCAAGCTCGACAAAGGCGAGTTCCGCGGCCGCGACGCGCTCGCCCGCATCCGGAGCGAGGGCGTCAAGCGCCGCATCGTCTCGCTCGTGGTGGACGCGCCGCATACGAACCTGTGGGGCAACGAACTCGTGCTGCGCGACGGGCAACCGGTCGGCTTCGTCACCAGCGCGGCGTTCGGCCACACGCTCGGCAAGCCCGTAGCACTGGCGTTGATCGCCAACGCCGCCGGCGCGGCGGACGAAGCGTGGGTCGAGTGCGGCCGCTACGAAATCGACCTCGCCGGTGAACGTTTTGCAGCAAGCGCATTGCTGAAGGCACCGCTGGATTCGCGCGCCGCGCGCGCCTGACGTCGCACCGGCGCAGGCCGGAACCTCGCGGGCGCTGCCCGGACCCTGGCATGGCCCGCGCGGGCGCAAGGAACCAGGGCGTTACGCTCTGCGCCCGAACAACCGGAACAATCCGTGAACCCGCACGCCGCCCATCTGTGGAAAGCGCCTGCCTGGGCGCTGTCGTTGCTGCTCGCGTGCCTGGGCATGCTCGGGCCGTTTGCGGTCGACACCTATCTGCCGGCGTTCACCGGCATCCGCGCGTCGCTCGGCGCCACCCCGCTCGAGATGCAGCAGACGCTTTCGGCGTACCTGTTCGGTTTCGCCGCGATGAATCTGTTCCACGGCGCGCTCGCCGACAGCTTCGGCCGTCGACCGGTGATCCTGTGGGGGGTGGCGGCGTTTACCGTTGCGTCCTTCGGCTGCGCGCTGTCGCAGACGATCGGCCAGCTCGTGTCCTTTCGCGCGATGCAGGGATTCGCGACCGGTGCGGGCATCGTCGTGTCGCGCGCGGTGATCCGCGACCTGTTCCCGCCCGCGCAGGCGCAACGCGTGATGTCGCAGGTGACGATCTTTTTCGGTGTGGCGCCCGCGATCGCACCGATCATCGGCGGGCTGCTGTTCGAGTACGTCGGCTGGCGCGCGATCTTCGCGTTCCTCGCGGGCGTCGGACTCGCGCTGTGGGTGGCGAACTGGCGCCTGCTGCCCGAGACGCTGCACGCGCAGGATGCGCAGCCGTTCAACGCGCGCAACCTCTTTCGCGGCTACGCGCAGTTGCTGGGACACCGCGACTTCATGCTGCTCGCGCTGGCGAGCGGCGTGCCGTTCAACGGCATGTTCCTGTACGTGCTGTCGGCGCCTGCGTTTCTCGGCGAGCTGCTGCATCTGAAGCCGACGCAGTTCTTCTGGTTCTTCGGCATCACGATCAGCGGAATCATGGGCGGGGCGTTCGTATCGGGCCGGCTGGCCGGCAGGATCGGGCCGCGCCGGCAGATCCGCTACGGCTTCACGATCATGGTCGTCGTGTCGATCGTCAACGTGGCGGCCAACGCGCTCGCCACCGCCCAGCCGTGGTGGGCGCTGCCGCTGATCGGGCTGTTCGCCTTCGGCTGGTCGCTGATGGTCCCTGCGGTCACGCTGCTCGTGCTCGACCTCGTTCCGGAGCGACGCGGACTGGCGTCGTCGCTGCAGGCGGTCGTCGGTAGCACCGCCAACGGCATCGTCGCTGGCGCGCTCGCTCCGGTGGTCATGCACTCGACGATCGAGTTGGCGGTCGCTTCGTTCTGCCTGATGTGCGTCGGCCTCGTGTCATGGCAGATCGTCAAGCACCGCGTCAAGACGGCGTGACCGACGGCTGCGGCCTGTGGCGGCCGGCGAGTGCAGGCACAATTTGCGCCGCGAGACGGCCCGTGCTCTCACGAGGAGCCGCGGGCCACGAACCGACCCCTGAACCGCAGGAAGGAGAGCGACTGTGCTGATCGGCGTCCCGAAGGAGATCAAGGTTCACGAATACCGCGTCGGCATGACGCCGACGTCCGTGCGCGAGGCCGTGTCGCACGGACACGGCGTGATCGTCGAGACGCAGGCGGGCGCCGGCATCGGCGCCACCGACGACGACTATCGCAAGGCCGGCGCGGAGGTCGTCGCAACGGCGGCGGAGGTCTTCGCCCGTGCCGAACTGATCGTCAAGGTCAAGGAGCCGCAGGCGGCCGAGCGCAAGTTGCTGCGCGACGGCCAGGTGCTGTTCACCTATCTACACCTCGCGCCCGACCCGGAACAGGCGAAGGACTTGATCGCCAGCGGCGCGATCTGCATCGCCTACGAAACGGTGACGTCGCCATCGGGCGGGCTGCCGCTGCTCGCACCGATGAGCGAGGTGGCCGGCCGGCTCGCGGTGCAGGCGGGCGCGCGCTGTCTGGAGAAATCCGCCGGCGGCATGGGCACGCTGCTGGGTGGCGTGCCGGGCGTGGCGCCGGCGCGGGTGCTGATCCTCGGCGCCGGCGTGGTGGGAACGAACGCCGCGCAGATGGCGGTCGGCACCGGCGCGCAAGTGGTCGTGATCGACAAGAGCGCCGACGCGCTGCGCAGGATCGATGCGATGTTCCACGGCCGCGCGATGACGATCTTCTCCAACCAGGACAACGTCGAGCGCGAGGTGCTGCGCGCCGACCTCGTGATCTCCGGCGTGCTGATCCCCGGCGCGGCGGCGCCGAAGCTGATCACGCGGTCGATGCTGGCGAGGATGAAGCCCGGCTCGGTGATCGTCGACGTGGCAATCGACCAGGGCGGCAGCACCGAGACCAGCCGCCCCACCACGCACGCCGAGCCGACCTACGTGATCGACGGCGTCGTGCATTACATGGTCGCCAACATGCCCGGCGCGGTGCCGCGCACCAGCACCTATGCGCTGAACAACGCCACACTGCCGTTCACGCTGGCGCTCGCCGACAAGGGCTGGCGCCGCGCGCTGGCCGAGGATCCGCACCTGAAGAACGGCCTGAACGTCGCCGCCGGCAAGATCACGCACAAGGCGGTGGCGAAGGCGCTGAACCTGCATTACACGCCGCCCGATGCGGTGATCGTCTGACGCACGCCGCGTCGGCGATCAAAGGATTGGCGCAAACAGGCGTGCGATTCCGTCGCGCAACTTGACCGGCAACGGGCGCGCGGACAGCGACTGCCCGTCGACTTCGCGCGATTCGGCGCACGCCGCCGCGAACCGCTCCTCCAGCGCTGCGCACAGGCTCGCGTCGTACACCTCGACGTTGAATTCGAAGTTGAGCCGCAGGCTGCGCGCGTCCCAGTTGGCGGATCCGAGGCACAGCCATTGACCGTCGACGAGCATCAGCTTGGTGTGATCGAACGGCCCCGGCCGCTCGAAGATGCGCGCGCCGTGCTCGAGCACCTGCCAGTAGTGCGCGCGCGCCGCCCAGCGCACGAAGGCGTGATCGGTGGCCGCGGGCGTGAGCACTTCCACGGCCACACCGCGCAGCGCCGCGGTGCTCAACGCGGCGAGGATCGTCTGGTCCGGCACGAAGTAAGGCGTCCAAATGCGTACCGACTGCCGCGCGTTGGCCAGCGCGCCCATGAACGTCCAGCGCAGGCGGTCGATCGTCTCGTCCGGACCGGCCTCGATGCCGCGCGCCAGCGCGGCCGCGCCGGGCGGCGGCGACGGCTGCGCGCCCCAGAAACGCTCGTCAAGGGGCTCGTCCGTCGTGTCGAACCAGTCGCGCGCGAAGGTCTTGCGCAGGTGCAGGACGACCGGGCCCTCGATGCGAAAGTGCAAATCGCGATACGCCTGCGCGGG
>DATLZG010000094.1:0-10633 GCA_035574095.1 Burkholderiaceae bacterium
CGCGGCGCCGCGCAGCGTGGGCTCGTCGGCGCTGGCGTAGCGCACCGGCACGCCGAACCCCGCGACCACCTGCTGCACCAGCGTGGACTTGCCCACCTGCCGCGGCCCCGCCACCACCTGCACGAAGCGGCGCGGCTCGGCCAGCCGCCGGGCGAGGACGGCGGCCTGCGGCCGCTGGAAGGGCGGATTCCTTTTGCTCATAATGTTGAGTATTTTTACTCAATACCATGAGAGCGGCGACAACGCGCCCGATACCTGGCCCCGTTGGGGGAAGCGGCGGCAGACTGCCTCGACAACCGACAGGAGTAGGCGCCGGATCGCTCAAGCGATCGCCTCGACGATCGCGTCCGTGAATGTTCTGAAGCTCCGGGACGTGCTCCGTGCCGGGTCGACGTGCGCCCCGATTGCGCGAGCCGCCGCGATCTTCAACAGCCCACCTCCGAAGTACCCATGCTGCTGCATCACGCGTTCGAACGCTTCCCAGGTGCCTCCGGCGATCGCATCCGGGTCGCGGAAACCCCTCCGTCCCGGCACGTTTGATGACGCCCGCGGGTACGCTGAGCATACGGCCGCCCAGTCACCGAAGTACCAAGCCTCCAATTCCTCGATTGCGATGCGGTTGACGAGTTGCCACGGCGCGTTCCCCGTACGCGTCCGTGTGCGCAGGCCTGCGCGCCAGGCTATGGCTTCGAGCTGGTCCTTGAGCGCACGACAATCCTCATCGTCGCGGTCCACCACGACCACGATGCGCCAGTCGTCTGGCAACCATGCCGCGTAGCTTCTCAGCCGTGGTTCTAGCTTACCGAGCAGGTCGGTCTTGCCTTGAAAAGGGTGGACCTCAAAGGTGCGGTCCTGCGGCAGCAAGCGTGGCAACAGGGCGCGCAGGAAGGCCTCCATCGAGGGCTCTTCAACCAGTAGTTCAAGATGGGCAGCCGGCATCCTCAGCGCCTCCGCTGCGGGCGGCTCGGCGCGCCCTGGTTGACCAGCGGGTCGCCCACACCGAGCTGCCCCTCCATCCAAAGCTGTCCGAGCAGAGCGCCGTGCTCGACGAAGTCGCTCACACCCGGCAAGTCGGCCGCTCGCTGTGTTCGCGTGTACCCCTGCTCGTCGCGCCACAACACGCGCACCTCTTCGGGTCGCAGTCCGTTCAGGAAGAAAGGCGAATGCGTCGTCACCAGCAGCTGGGTTCGCTCGCTTGCGGCGCGGCACTCTTCCGCCAGCTCCGGCAGCAGCCGCGGGTGCAGGAAGTTCTCCGGCTCTTCGATGCCGATGAATGGCGGCGGCGTGGGGTCGTAGAGAAGGACCAGGTAAGCCAGCATCTTCAGCGTGCCGTCAGACGCAAACCTCGCCAGCACCGGATGGCTGAACGGTGCGTCCTTGATCTGCAGCAGCAGCCGGCCATCGGGCATCGTCTCGGCCAGCACGCGCTCGATGCGCGGCACACGGCGGCGCAAGACGTCGAAGATCTGCTCCAAGCGGTCGCCGTGCTGCTCGGCGAGGTACTGGATGACGTTGGCTAGGTTGTCCCCTGTGCGGGTCAAGCGCTCCTGCGGGCCGGCTTCCGGCTGGCCGCGCGCACTGTCGGCCGAGAGATAAGAGACGTACCAGCCGGTGATGAAATCGCGTAGTGCCGCGACGCGGGGATGCTCGGCAAACTGACCAAGTGCGTTCACGGCCAGCAGGTCCGACGACTTGAGCGGCACCTCGATGCGCTTGTCCTGTTCATCCGGTTGTTCTCCGCTGATGGCGCGCCCTTGGCCCTCGCGATAGTCGAGGAACCGGAACGGCTTGCCGTGTTGGCCACGACGCCACTGAAGCCACTCCTCAGCGACAAACGGTCCGCCGCTACGCTCATCGACGGCCAGGTGGTACGTGATCAGCGGGAAGCCAGGCTCCCGGTACTTGATCTCGATCTTCACCGGGCCGTCACCACCGCGCGTTTTGAGCTCCTTCGCCCGGCCGCGCTTGTCCCAGGAGCGGCGTAACCCCAGTTCGAAGCACTCGGCAAGGAAGGCAAAAACGTCGAACACCGTCGACTTGCCGCTGCCGTTGGGCCCTAGAAGCACGGTCAACGGCGTCAGGTCCGTGAACTCGACGTCCCGCAGCGCGCGGAAGTTTTGCACCTTCAAGTACTCGATGCGCGCTCTGGTCAGTGAGGTCTTCAGTCGTTTCGTGCTCATGCGATGACCCCTATGGCTTTCTCAGCACCCTTGACGCGCAACTCGCCGGAAATGAGCTTGGGCAACAGCGCGTCGCGCAGGGCGGCGAGGGTGCGTGATTGAACCGCGCGACGCCAAGTGGCTTCGATGATTGGCTCGACTACCGCATTCATCGCTCGCAACAGCGCCATGGGTGGGACAGCCAGCTTCGCGGCCGACAAGTGGTGGCGTTGAATGTGACCCATCGTCGTCGCTTTTCCCGCCGCAATATGCCGGAAATCGTCGAGATGCTGGTGTATCCCCAGATAGCAGAGCCACCTCGGATACTGCTCCGACGTCACCTTGAACAAGTGCTGATTCAGGGCGCCCGGCCCACCAGCCCACAGCCGGCATTCGAGTGATCCGGACCAGGAGAACAAGATGTCTCCGTCGTGAACGATGTAGTCAGGGTCTAAGTCAGCGCTGGCGCGATCTGCGCCTTTCGCATTGCCGGCTCGAAGTTGGGCGATCTTGATGACGGGCAGTGATGGACCATCGCCAGGTGGGTACTTCTGCAACGCAAGCCCGTTAAGGAACCGCGCAAGTTGGTCGAGACTCTTCACCTCCCACCCCTCCGGAATCTCGCCGAGTTCGGAGTCGACGAGGCGGGCGGGGAAGAGGTCGTAGAGGTGGGCGGGCAGGCCGGGGAGCGACTGGCCCTTGCGCCAGCGGCCTTCCATCTTGGCGCGGACGGGGTCGAAGTCCACGAACCACGACTTGAAGAGCGCCCGCGCCATCGCCTCCAGCGTCTCGCTCATCCGCCGGTTCAGCTCGATTTTGTCGTCCAGCGTGCCGAGGATGTAGGCAATGGCGCGTTGTTCCGCGAAACTCTTGGGAATTGTCACGGGAAGCGGGTGGATGTGATTCCGATTTAATGTCGGCACACCGCTCCCAGCGTTGAAACTGGCAAGGTCAAGCGATTTGAGGAGGTAGTAGCAGAATCTCCGGTCGTTCCCCTTGAAGTCTTTGACCCAGAGCGTCGTGTTCAGCGGCCAGAAGTCACCTTCGATGAACTGCCCGCCGCCGAGGCTTCCCGAACGGCCGATCACGACGCCTGGACCCTCAACCATCGCTTGATTGTGTGTCCCGACCGGTCCAGTTGATGCAATGACAAGGTAAGCGCCCGGCCTACGCTCGGACTCCGGCAGGTCGAACCCCCGCTGGAGCGTCAGAACATCACCAAGAGTGGTGTCAACCCACTCACCCGCCATACCCCAGCTCCTTCAGGTTCTTGGCAATGGCTTCATCGAGCCTCGCCGCCTCGGCCTGCTGCTCGCGTAGTTGCGCGACGAGGCGTGCCATCTTCTCCTCAAACGGCTCGCCGTCGTCTGCCTGCGCCTCGGCGCCGACGTAGCGGCCGGGGGTGAGCACGTGGCCGTGCTTGCGGATTTCTTCCAGCGTCGCGCTCCTGCAGAAGCCGGGCACGTCGGCGTACTTGCCCGCGTCTTTCTCCCCGCGCCAGGCGTGGTAAGTGTTGGCGATGCGGGCGATGTCCTCGTCGGTGAGCTCGCGGTGGGTGCGATCCACCATGCGGCCCATCTTGCGGGCATCGACGAAGAGCACCTGCCCGCGGCGGTCGCGGAACTTGCCGTTCTTCCGGTCGCGCGCGAGGAACCACAGGCACGCGGGGATCTGCGTCGAGTAGAAGAGCTGACCCGGCAGCGCCACCATGCAGTCCACGAGGTCGGCTTCGATCAGGTTCTTGCGGATCTCGCCCTCGCCGGACTGGTTGGAGGACATCGAACCGTTGGCGAGCACGAAGCCGGCCACGCCCGCGGGCGCGAGGTGGTGCACGATGTGCTGCACCCAGGCGAAGTTCGCGTTGCCCACGGGCGGCACACCGTACTGCCAGCGCCTGTCGTCGCGCAGGCGCTCGCCGCCCCAGTCAGAGACGTTGAAGGGCGGATTGGCGAGGATGAAATCCGCCTTCAGATCCGGGAAGCGGTCGTTGTGGAAGGTGTCGCCGTGCGCGATCTGGCCATCGATGCCGCGGATGGCGAGGTTCATCTTCGCGAGCCGCCAGGTGGTGTAGTTGGATTCCTGCCCGTAGATTGAGATGTCGGCGCGCGCCTTGCCGCCGTTGCCGTTGCCGCTCGCGTGCGCGCGGATGAACTCCACCGACTGCACGAACATGCCCGAGGATCCGCAGCACGGGTCGTACACCCGGCCGCGGTAGGGCTCGAGCATCTCGACCAGGAGCTTGACCACGCAGCGCGGCGTGTAGAACTCGCCGCCCTTCTTGCCCTCGGCGCTCGCAAACTGCGACAGGAAATACTCGTAGACGCGGCCAAGAACGTCCTTGGCGCGAGCGGCTTCGTCGCCCACCTTGATGTTGCTGATCAGGTCGATCAGTTGCCCGAGGCGCGTCTTGTCGAGGGCCGGCCGCGCGTAGTCCTTCGGTAAGACACCCTTCAGCGCCGGGTTGTCGCGCTCGATGCCGGCCATCGCGTCGTCGACGAGCTGGCCGATGGTGGGCTGCTTGGCCTGCGCCTTCAGGTGCGCCCAGCGCGCCTCGGGCGGGACCCAGAAGATGTTGTGCGCGCGGTATTCGTCGGGGTCCTCGGGGTCGGCGCCTTGCGCGCGTTCGGCCTCCAGCTTCTCGTGCTGCTCCTCGAACGCGTCCGAGATGTACTTGAGAAAGATGAGCCCCAGCACGACATGCTTGTACTCGGCAGCATCCATGCTGCCGCGCAGGGCGTCGGCCATCCTCCACAGCTCGGCCTCGTAGCCGACGGTGGCGCCGTTGGCGGGCGCGGTTTTGCTGGCGTTCTTTTTCTTGGCCAAGGTCTACCTCATGCAACCGATGTGCGCGGCGGCTGCCGGCCGCCGCGCGCGATGCGACGTTCGAGGGACGCGCGGGCCGCGTCGCAAGAACCTCTGAAAAACGTCGCGAGCGGCCCGAGGTTGCGCCGAGGAGCGCAGGCGTACAGCAGCGTACGTTGAGCACCGCAGGCGCAAGATCGGGACGCGCAGTAGTTTTTCAGAGGTTCCTAAGCGTATTCGGGTGCGTTGCCCGGTTTCCACTTGATGCTGCAACCGACACTCGGATGCTGCTCGGCGGAGGCCGGGCGGCCGGCGAGCACCGCATCGGCGGCGGCGCGCAGATCCGCCCCGGTCACCGGCACGCCGGAATTCGGCCGGCTGGCGTCGAAGCGCCCGCGGTAGGCGAGCTTGCGCGCGCGGTCGAACAGGAAGAAGTCCGGCGTGCAGACCGCGCCGTAGGCGCGCGCGACGGCCTGCGTTTCGTCGAACAGGTACGGGAACGGGTAGCCGGCGCGCTGCGCCTCGCGCGCCATGGCCTCGGGGGCGTCTTCGGGGTAAGCGGCCGGGTCGTTGGCGCTGATGGCGACGATGGCCAAGCCCTTGGGCTGGTACTCGCGCGCGAAGGCGAGAAAGCCAGCGGCAATGTGCTTGACGTACGGGCAGTGGTTGCAGATGAAGGCCACCAGCAGCGCCTGGGCGGAGGCGAAGTCGGCCAGGCGCACGATGCGGCCGCTGACGACATCGGGCAAGGCAAACTCCGGCGCCGGCGCGCCGAGCGCGATCATGCGGGATTCCTTCATGGGCATCGCAGTCTCCCCTGACTTTTGAGCGGCGATGCTACTGGCTGCTTGCCCGCTGCGCGCGGCCCGCCGCCGGCCGCCTCAATACCACCATGGCGCGCGCCGCCGCCAGCGCCGCAGCAGCCACCAGGCGCCGAGCATGCCGCCCAGGTGCGCGAAGTGCGCGATGCCGGAGCGTGTGTTGAGCACCCCGCTCGTCAGTTCGATGGCGGCGAACAGCGTCACCATCAGCCAGGCCGGCATCGGCACCGGCGGAAACAGCAGCATCACGATGCGGTTCGGGTAGATCATGCCGAACGCGAGCAGCACGCCGAACACGCCGCCCGAGGCGCCCACCGTCGGATACGGCCGCTCGCCCACCGCGCCGGATACCACGGCCAGTTGCACCAGCGCCGCGCACAGCACGGCGGCGAAGTACAGCCGCAGATAGCGCCGCGAGCCGAGCGCGCGCTCGACCTCGGAGCCGAACATGTACAGGCCGAACATGTTCAGCGCCAGATGCGCGAGATTGCCGTGCAGAAACGCGGAAGTTACGAGCTGCCAGGGGCGAAAACCCACCACCGCGCCCAGCTCCGGGTCGAGATAGGTGCCGAGCGGCCACAGCGCGAAGGTGGCGAACACCGCGTCGGCCGCCGGCGCCGACAACAGGTACGCGATCAGGTTGACGACGATCAGCAGCGTGTTGATGCGCAACGGTCATCCCTTCAGGCAGATCAGCGGCCGCAGCGCGGCGACGCGCTTCGCCAGGCCGGCGCGCTCGGTCGCTGCGGCCACGGCTTCGATGTCCTTGTACGCGCCGGGCGCTTCTTCGGCCACGCCGCGCAGCGAGCGCGAGCGGATCACGATGCCCCTGCCCTTCAGCTCGTCGATCACCGCGCGGCCCTGCCAGCGGCGCAGCGCCTGGTTGCGGCTCATCGCGCGGCCCGCGCCGTGGCTGGCGGAAGAAAACGCGCGCGGCTCGCTGGAGGCCAGCCCGGCCAGGATGTACGAACCGGTGCCCATGCTGCCGCCGATGATCACCGGTTGCCCGACCTCGCGATACGCGGGCGGCAGGTCCGGATGCCCGGGGCCGAACGCGCGCGTGGCGCCCTTGCGGTGCACGTACAGCAGCCGCTCGCGCCCGTCGACCGCATGCCGCTCGGCCTTGCAGGTGTTGTGCGAGACGTCGAATAGCGTCTCCAGGCGTGCCTGCGGGAAGTAGTGCGCGAACACCTTGCGCGTCAGGTGCGCGAGGATCTGGCGGTTGGCGAGCGCGACGTTGATCGCCGCGTTCATCGCGCCCAGGTACTCCTGCCCTTCCGGCGATTCGATCGGCGCGCACGCCAGTTCGCGGTCCGGCAGATCGATGCCCAGCCGCGCCGCCCCCTTGGCCAGCTTGACCAGGAACTCGGTGCCGATCTGGTGCCCGAGCCCGCGCGATCCGCAGTGAATCGAGATCACGATCTGGCCTTCGGCGAGGCCGTACGCGCGCGCCGCCTGAGGGTCGTCGATGCGCGCCACGCGCTGCACTTCGAGGTAGTGATTGCCGGAGCCGAGCGTTCCCATCTCGCCGCGCTGGCGCTTCTTCGCCAGCGGCGAGACGTTTTCCGGCCGCGCGCCGCCCACGCAGCCGTGTTCTTCGATGAACGGCAGATCCTCCTCGGTGCCGTAGCCCTGCGCGACTGCCCAACGCGCCCCGCCGCGCATCACGTCCTCTAGTTCGGCATCGGCAAGCCGCAAGGCGCCTTCGACGCCCACGCCGGCGGGGATGTCGCGCAACAGCGAGTCGGCCAGCGCCGTCGCGCGCGGCGCGATGTCCGCCTCGGTCAGGTTGGTGCGCAGCGCGCGGATGCCGCACGAGATGTCGAAGCCCACGCCGCCGGCGGAGATGACGCCGCCGGCGGCCGGATCGAAGGCGGCCACCCCGCCGATCGGAAAGCCGTAGCCCCAGTGCGCATCCGGCATCGCGTACGCCGCCCCCACCAGCCCCGGTAGGCGCGCGACGTTGGTGATCTGCTCCAACACCTTGTCGTCCATCGCCGCGAGCAGCTCGCGCGTGCCGTACAGCCGCACCTCGTGCCGCGTCTCGCCCGGTGCCCGCGGCACCGTCCACGTCCACTCGTCGATCGCTTGCAGTTGCGACAGATCCATCGTGTTCCCCTCACAGATCCACGACGCAGCGCGCTTCCCAGCCGGTGGGCCGTTCGACCACGCGCAACGCGGTCAGCGTCGCGCCCTTGACCTGCGTGCCGCGCTCCAGGCCCGCATGCCACGGCTCGCCCCAGGCCGCACCGCGCCAGCAGTTGCCGTCGCGCACCAGTTCGAACCGCGCCAGCGCCAGGCCTTTCGCGTTGGCCTGCGCCAGCAAAGTATTGAGCCAGGTCACCAGCGCGAGTTCCGGATCGGCTTCCTCGAACTCGACCTCGAAGCGCTCGCGCGCGGCCACGCGCAGCGGGTCGCACATCAGCGCGAACGTCGCTTCGGCGGCGTGCACGAACGCCTGCTCGAGCGTGGCGCCGCGGCCGATCACGCCGGTGTCGGCGTCGTGGTCGAAGTAGTCGTAGCGGGGCAAACCTGGGTTCATCATCGCGTCCTCGCGTCCACCGCGCCGGCGAGCGCGCGCACGCCGGCGCTGATCGTGACCGGATAGGGGGACGACGGCGCCGTCAACGTCCGCAGCGCCGGCGGCAGTGCGGCCAACTGGTCGCGGCAACGGCGGCGCGCTTCCTCCAGGCTCGGCTGCGCCAGCCGCCGCCCGCCGCGCAGCACCGGTACCAGCAGCGGCTCGCCGTCGCCCGGCTCCTCGTGCAGCGCGACGAGGTCGCCGCAAAACAGGCCGTCGGCGTCGCGCCGCCGACAGACCTGTTTGCGGCCGGGCCAAGTGCTCTTGCCGCTCGAGCGCTTGCGGCGCGCCGTCCCCGCGTACTCCTGCAGCTTGTAGACGGCGTCCAGGTACGGCGCATCGCTCGCCGTGGTGAGGCTGGTGCCGATGCCGAAGCTGTCGATCGGCGCGCCGGCGGCCACCAGCGCGGCGACGCGCGCTTCGTCCAGATTGCCGCTGGCGAAGATCGTCGCCTCCTTCAGGCCGCTGTCGTCCAGGATGCGGCGCACCGCGCGCGCCAGCCCCGCCAGGTCGCCGCTGTCGAGCCGCACGCCCTTGATGCGGATGCCGCGCGCCGCCAGCCGCGGGGCGAGTTCCACCACGCGGCGCGCGGCGGCGAGCGTGTCGTAAGTGTCGAGCAGCAGCACGGCGTGGTGCGGAAACGACTCGGCGAAGCGCGCGAACGCCTCGACCTCGTCGTCGTGCGCCTGCACGAACGAGTGCGCCATCGTGCCGAACACCGGAATGCCGAAGCGCGCGCCCGCGAGCACCGTCGCCGTGCCGGCGAAACCGGCCAGGTACGCGGCGCGCGCGGCGAGCAGCCCGGCTTCCGCGCCGTGCGCGCGGCGCAGGCCGAAGTCGATCAGCGGCCGCCCCTGCGCCGCCAGCACGGTGCGCGCCGCCTTGGAGGCGATCGCGGTCTGGAAGTGGATCAGATTCAGCAGCCGCGTCTCCAGCCACTGCGCCTGCGCGATCGGCGCGACGACGCGCAGGATCGGCTCGTCGGCGAAAAAGACCGTGCCCTCCGGCATCGCCCACACGTCGCCGGTGAAACGCAGCTCGCTCAACCACTGCGCGAAGCCGGGCGCGAAGCGCCCGCTCGCCTCGATCCACGCCAGTTCATCGGCGGCGAAACGCGCCTGCACGATGAAGTCGAGCGCCTGCTCCAGACCGGCGGCGACCAGGAAGGCGCGGTGCTCCGGCAGCTTGCGCACGAACAGCTCGAACACCGCCTCGCCGTCCATGCCGTGCTGCCAGTACGCCTGCAGCATCGTCAGTTGGTACAGATCGGTGAGCAGCGCGGATTCGCAGGCGGATTTCATCGGTGCGTGTCGAGCCTGTCATCCCGAGCCGCAGGCGAGGGATCTCAAACGCGCCCGGTACGCCGAGGACGCGGTCTCATCGTTGCCCGCGCGCGGCTTCCTGCAGCGCATCGATCACTTCCTGATCGCTCAACTGGTGGAAGTCGCGATAAAAGTAACCGATCGCGCCGAACACTTCCGGCTGCGCCAGGCACACGACGTCGTCCACTTCGCGCCGCAAGGCGGCCACCGTGTCGGGCGGCGCCACCGGCACCGCGATCACGATGCGCGCCGGCTTGCGTTCGCGCAGACCTTTGACCGCGGCGCGCATCGTCGTGCCGGTGGCGATGCCGTCGTCGACCACGATCGCCGTCTTGCCGGCCACCGGCAACGGCGCACGCCCGCCGAGATAGGTGCGGCGGCGGCGTTCGATCTCGGCCCGTTGCACCTGCGCCTGCTGCTCGATGTAGTCGCGCGTCACCCCGGTGCCGGCACGGATCGCCTCGTCGACCACCAGCACCGGCGCGTCGCCGTCCATCACCGCCGCCACCGCCAGCTCGGGCTGGTACGGCACGCCGATCTTGCGCACCAACAGCAGGTCGAGCGGCGCGGAGAGCGCCTGCGCGATCTGCAGGCCGACCGGCACGCCGCCGCGCGGCAACGCCAGCACGATCGGATCGGCGAGCCGCATGTGCGCCAGCGCCGCGGCCAGCGCGCGCCCGGCCGCGACGCGATCCGCGAACGGCAGTCGGATCTCAGTCATCGGCGGGCGCTCCCTGCCTCGTCAGATGTTCGGCGAACCAGTCGGCGGCCAACGCGGCCACCTGCTCCAGCGCGCCCGGTTCCTCGAACAGGTGCGTCGCGTGCGGCACGACGGCCAGCCGCTTGGCGCAGGCGAGCCGATCGAATGCCTGTCGATTCCACTCCAGCACCTGCGTGTCGGCACCGCCGACGATCAGCAGCGTGGGCGCCGCCACGCGCGGCAACGCG
>DATLZG010000095.1:0-4275 GCA_035574095.1 Burkholderiaceae bacterium
AGGTCGTAGCCTGCGCGCAGCCGCGCAAGCCCCTCGGCGACCGTGCCGGCGACATCCACGGCGAGCCCGTGCCCGGCCAGATAGTCGCGCACCATCGCGGCGAGACGCGCGTCGTCGTCGATCAGCAGCAGGCGGGGCGTGGGCACAGAGTCCGTTTTCCGTTGACCGTTGTCCGTTGCCCGCCGCCGACCATCCCGATGCCACGCCCGGCGCGGCGCTCAGCCGTGCCGATGGCGGCGGCGATTCTCCCAGTTCGCCGCCAGCTTGGCGCGCTGCTCGGGATTGAGCACCTCGGCGGCATCCACCAGTGCCTGCGTCATGCGGCGCGTCGCCGTTTCCGCCAGTTGCATCTGTTCGACGCGGATGCGCTCGATCGCCGCCCGGTCGATCGTCGGCGCCGCCAGCAACTGCAACGTCGCGCGGCGTGCCTCCTGATGCTTGGCGCGCAGCGGCGCCAGATCGTTCAGCGCGCCCTTGGCGATCGCGGTGATCTTGCTGCGCTGTTCGGGGGTGGCGTCCACGTCGGCCAGCATCCACTGCACCATCGCTTCGACGCGCTGGCCCATCGCCTGCGGGTCCATCGGTCCCATCGGCCCGTGCATGAAGCCGCGGCCCATGCCGTGCGCGTTCGCATGACCATGCCAGCCGAAGGCGGCGCCAAGCGCCGCGATCGTGGCCGCCGATGCGCCGGCGATCCACCAGCGGCGCGCTTTGCCGCCGCTCGTTTCGAAGGTTCGTCCATCCATCGTTCGCTCTCCTTTGCGTTCGCGCCGCGCCCGATGCGCGGCACCGACGCTGAGTAATTTGGGCCGGCGCCGTTGCCCATCGATGTGCAAACCGTAAAGAATTGTGAATGCCGCGGCGCGCCCCCGCAAAGAGGCGATATCGCCGCGATGCCGTTGGCGGACACTGCGCCTGCGCCGCGCCGATCAACGCGGCTCGGAAGGAGTCGCCATGAACTTCGCGGATCCGATCCGCGTCGACGCCCGCGCCAAGGGCGGCTGCGACGTGGACCTGAAGTTCGCGCTGTACGCGGGCAAGACGAGCGGCAACGCGGACGACATCGAACTGGCGGTGGACGCGCACCTGCAGCCGTGGCAGGGGACGCTCGAGGCAAGCGGCAGGAAGACGCCGGTGGCGGTCGTGATCCTCGCATCGGTCGTGCCGCTGAAGTCGGATGCGTATGCGATCGAAATCGTGCTGTCGCACCCCGACCTGGCGCAGCCGCGCACGATCGACTGGAGCGGCAGAACCGGCGGTCTGCCCAAGACGCTGAAGCGCACCGTCTGGCTGGAGCAGCCGTGAGCCGGCGCACAAGCGGCGCGCTCGCGCTGTGCGCGGCGGTAGCGTCTGCGCCGGCGGCCGCGCAGAAAACCGACAAGCCGCTCGAGGTCCTGAATCGCTTCACCGCCGATCTGGCGATCCCCGATGCGCCGGCCGCCGCCGCCCTCGGCATCCGGCTCGAGCAGTCGGTGACACCGCGATCGCCGCGCGACTTCGCGGTCGCGCTGATCGGGCTGGCGACCGATACGCCGGAGAAGGGCGGCGCGCTGGAGTTCTCGCCGGTCTGGCTGTTCGTGCCGGACCGCGTCTACCTGGGCGACTACCGCCGCAGCGACCGCTGGGGGCTGCGCGCGCTGGTCAACGCGACGATCGGCCTGGCGGTGAAGCGCGGCAAGAGCGGCACCGACGATGTCAGCCGCACCGCGTACGCGATCGACACCGTGTTTCTCGACGCCGGCGACCCGGTATTGAGCCGGCCGCTCGCCGCCTGCCTGAACCGCGCGCAGCAGGCGGAGTTCGGCCGCGTCGACCTGCAGCCGTCGCCGGACGAGGAAGTCGAGGACGTGACCAGCGCCGAATTCCAGAGCGATGTGAAGAAGTGTTTCGACCGCCACAGGAAGACGCTATGGAACCGATCGCGGCTGGCGGCGGGCCTATGGGGCGGACGCGCGCGCGACGACAGCGCGAACCGCAGCCGCTCGCTCGGCACCACCGCCTGGGTGTCGCTGGCGTACGGCTTCGACAACTTCAAACCGCTGGAAGAGCCGGCGCGCGAGAAATCGCCGTCGTGGCAGGACCGCTTGGCGCGCAACGCGCAACTGCTGCTGCACGCGCGCCGCACGCGCGGCGAGCCGGCCGGCGCGACCGTCGCCACCGGGCTCGACGCCGAGCGCGATCGCACGCTGCTCGCCGCGCGCTTCACGTTCGGCGACGAGACGCGTGCGCTCTTTCTGGAGACGTCGCGCGCGCGTGCGAGCGGCGGCGGCGCGAAAACGACCACGGTCGCGTCGGTCGGCGGCTTCAGCTACCGGTTGACGAAGGACACGTGGATCAACCTGGTCGCTGGCCGGCGCAAGGAGTTCGGCGGCACCGAGCCGCTCACCGTGACCGCGAGCTTCAAGTTCGGCGCCGAGTCCGAATCGCTGGTGCCGCAGCGCTGAGCAACGCGTGTGATCTGCGTCAAATCCGCACCGCCGCCCGCGCGGCGGCCGCGCCGTATCATCCGCGCGCCTTCTGTTCGCACTTGAGCCGTCCATGAACGCGCCCGATTCGTCCGTCTCGCGCCGCTCCAACCTCGACCCTGCGATCCTGGAGCGCACCGCGCCGCTGCCGATCGCCAGCTACTTCGATCGCGCCTGGTTCGAGCGCGAGATGCTGCTGCTGTTCGACAAGGGCCCCGGCTACGTCGGCCACGAACTGATGGTCCCCGAAGTCGGCGATTACATGACGCTGCCGTGGACCGAGCACGGCAAGCTGCTGGTGCGCAGCGAAGGCGGCGTGAACTTGCTGTCGAACACCTGCCGCCACCGGCAGGGCCTGATCATGGAAGGGCGCGGCAACGCGCACAACCTGGTCTGCCCGCTGCACCGCTGGACGTACGACCTGAACGGCAGACTGCTCGGCGCGCCGGACTTCGACCATCTGCCCGACTGCTCGCTGCCGCGCGCGGCGCTGAAGAACTGGCACGGGCTGCTGTTCACCGGTCCGCGCGACCCGGCCGCGGACTTGGCCGATTTCCCGCTCGCCGCCGACTACGACTGGACCGGCTACGTGTTCGACAAGGCGATCGTCGACGAATGCCCATTTAACTGGAAGACCTTTCTCGAGATCTACCTGGAGCTATATCACGTCGAGGCGATGCACCCGGGGCTGCAGAAGTGGGTCGACGCCGGCAACTACGAGTGGGGATTCGGCGATCGCTGGAGCTATCAGATCCTCGGCATCAAGGACGAACTGAAGCACCAGATTTCGCCCAACTACGAGCGCTACCGCGACGCCGTGCTCGACTACACGCGCGGCGTGCTGCCCAAGTACGGCACCGTGTGGTCGATCCTCTACCCGAACGTGATGCTCGAGTGGTATCCGCTCGGGCTCGTGGTCAGCACGCTGATCCCGCGCTCGCCGGATCACACGACCAACATCGTCGAGTTCTACTACCCGGAAGAGGTCAAGGCTTTCGAGCCGCAGATCGTCGAAGCGCATCAGGCCGCGTACTTGGAGTCGGCGGCCGAGGACGCGCAGATCTGCACCCGGTTGCACCGCGGCCGCAAAGCGCTGTGGCTGGCGGGCGAAGACGACGCCGGTCCGTTTCACTCGCCGCACGAGGACGGCATGATCCACTTCTACGACTGGCTGCGGCGCGAAATGAGACAGCGGCGCACGCTTTGAGCGCGGCGCCCGCAAAGACGAAGGGCCTCGCTTCCGCAGAAGCCGAGGCCCTTCAGAAGGCGGGCAAGATGCCCGCGCTCAGCGGTGTATCTAGCGATACACCATGACCGGAATCTTGGAGTGCGTCAGCACCTTTTGCGTCTCGCTGCCCAGCAACACCGCCCCCAGTCCGCGGCGGCCGTGCGAGGCCATGAAGATCGCGTCGCAGCCGGCCTTGGTCGCCGTGTCGATGATTGCTTCGTATGGGGAAAACGACCTCGCCACCAAGGTTTCGACCTCCACATTCGCCGCCCGGGCCGCGGTCTCGAGTTTGTCGAGCCGCTCCCGCGCCGTTTTCATCATCCGCGCCTCGTAGTCCTCGAACGGCTCGGGCCGATACTCCGACAGCGTCGCATACGAGTACGGTTCGATCACCGTCACGCCGACGATCTTGGCACCGAGCCGCCGCGCCATGTCCACCGCACCGTCGATCGCCTTGGCCGATAGTTCAGAGCCGTCGGTGGGCACCAGGATCTTCTTGAACATCGCGTTCTCCCGAGAGTGGTCGAACGCATGCTAGGGCCAAGGATGCGGCGGTCGTTGATTCCCGTCAATCGGGGTTAC
>DATLZG010000096.1:0-4413 GCA_035574095.1 Burkholderiaceae bacterium
AGGTCCAGCGCGTCGAGCGCGATCCACAGCGTGCGGATCGCGCGCTTCAGCACCGACGTATATGCGAGGTCGAAGGCGTAACCTTCGCGCGCGAGCAGCTCGCCGGCGGCGCGCGCTTCGCGGCAGCCGTCTTCGGTCAAATCGACATCGGTCCAGCCGGTGAAGCGGTTTTCGCGGTTCCACAGGCTTTCGCCGTGGCGGAGCAAGACGAGCTTGTACATGCGTGCGGGCGAGAGCGGACGAGTGCGCATTCTATAATCGCGCGCCTTTTCATTCGGGAATTCCGTGCAGTTTTTCGTCGACAACATCTTTCTGATCGCGGTCGCGTTCATCAGCGGCGGCATGCTGTTGTGGCCGCTGCTGCGCGCGCGCGCCGCCGGGCCGAGCTTGACGACGCTGGAAGCGACGCGGCTGATCAACAGCAAGAACGCGCAGATCATCGACGTGCGGGCGCCGACGGAGTTCGCCGCCGGTTCGCTGCCGAACGCGAAGAACATCCCGGCGGCGAACCTGAAGGAGCGGCTCGGTGAGCTGAAGAAGGAGCGCCCGATCATCGTCGTGTGCAACACCGGGGCCAGTGCCGGACCCGTCGCCGCCCAGTTGCGCGCCGGCGGCTTTACCGAGGTGTACGTGCTGGCCGGCGGCGTCAGGGGCTGGCGCGACGCCGGCCTGCCGCTGCGCAAGCCGGCGAACGGGGAGGGCGCACGATGAGCGCGAAAGTCTTGATGTACACGACCGCCGTCTGCCCGTACTGCCAGCGCGCCGAGGCGCTGTTGAGGGCGCGTGGGGTGACGGCGATCGAGAAGATCCGCGTCGATGTGGAGCCGGCGCGGCGTGACGAGATGATCGCCAAGACGGGCCGCCGTACGGTGCCGCAGATCTTCATCGGCGCGGCGCACGTCGGCGGCTTCGACGACCTCGCCGCGCTCGATCGCGAAGGCAAGCTGGCGCCGCTGCTCGGCGGCTGATCGAAAACGAACGTCCCCACCAACCCGCCGGCCGCACCGGCATTCACCGAGTCCACCCTATGGCCGAAACCCAATCCGGCGGTAATGCCGGCGCGACCGCCCCCGTGTTCCAACTGCAGCGCGTCTACCTGAAGGACGCGTCGCTCGAATTGCCGCACGCCCCCGCAATCTTTCTCGAGCAGGACGCACCGCAGGTCGAAGTGCAGCTCGAGGTCACGCACGACAAGGTGATCGAAGGCATCTACGAGGTGGTCGTGCGCGTCACCACGACCGCCAAGCTCAAGGACAAAGTGCTGTTCCTGGTCGAAGCGAAGCAGGCCGGGATCTTCGAGATGCGCGGCATCCCGAACGAACAGTTCGACGCCATCGTCGGCATCGTCTGCCCGAACATCGTCTATCCGTACCTGCGCGCCAACATCGCGGACCTGATCAATCGCACCGGGCTGCCGCCGATCCATCTGGCCGAGATCAACTTCGAGGCGATGTACCAGCAGCGGCTGGCGCAGCAGTCTTCCGGCCTGATCGTTCCGCCGGGCGCCAACGTCAAGCAGTAGTCGCGTTTCCCCATGCGCATCGCTGTGATCGGCGCCGGCGCCTGGGGTACGGCGCTCGCAGCGGTGGCGGCGGCCCGGCACGAGGTGCGCCTGTTCGCGCGCGACGCCGCGCAGGCGAATGCGCTGCAGGCGCGCCGCGAGAACGCGCGTTATCTGCCCGGCGTGCCGCTACCCGCTGCGCTCGCCGTGACGAGCGAATTCGCGGCAGCGATCGACGGCGCGACGTTGGTGGTGATCGGAACTCCGGTCAGCGGCCTGCGCGCGACGCTTGCCGCGCTGCGTGCGGAGCGGGTGCGGGCACCGGTCGTCTGGCTGTGCAAGGGTTTCGAGCGCGACAGCGGCAAACTCGCGCACCAGATCGCGGGCGAAGAACTGGGCGCGCATCCGGCCGGGCCGCTGTCGGGGCCGAGCTTCGCGCAGGAAGTGGCGGCTGGGCTGCCGACCGCGCTCACCGTGGCCGGGGAGGCGGCGTTCTGCGACTTGGTGACGGCGGCCCTGCACGCCGGCGCGCTGCGCATCTACTCGACCGACGACGTGACCGGTGTCGAGGTGGGGGGCGCGGTCAAGAACGTGCTCGCGATCGCCACCGGCATCGCGGATGCGCTCGGCCTCGGCAACAACGCGCGCGCGGCGCTGATCACGCGCGGGCTGGCGGAGATCACGCGCCTCGGCGTGGCGCTGGGCGGCCGCGCCGAAACGTTCATGGGCTTGACGGGTGTGGGCGACCTGATCCTCACCTGCACCGGCGAGCTGTCGCGCAATCGGCAGGTCGGATTGAAGCTCGGGCGCGGGCTGGCGCTTGCGGCGGCCCTGGCCGAACTCGGTCATGTGGCCGAGGGCGTCTGGTCGGCGCCGGCCATCGCGCGGCGGGCGGCGGCGGCCGGGGTGGACATGCCGATCACGCGCGCGGTGTGTGCGGTGCTGGAGGGGCGGCTGACGCCACGCGCGGCGCTCGATCAGCTGCTGGCGCGCGAGCCGCGGCGCGAAACCGAGTCGAGCGAAAAGCCGTGAGCCGCCCGCTGGCGACCGTGTGCGTGTTCTGCGGCTCGTGCTCCGGCACCCGGCTCGAATACGCGGCGGCGGCGCGCGAGCTGGGCGCGTTGCTCGCGCGCCAGGGTCTGACCACCGTGTACGGCGGTGGCCATGTCGGCCTGATGGGACATCTGGCCGACGCCGCGATCGCCGCCGGCGGGCGCGTGGTCGGCGTGATTCCCGAGCATCTGATGCGGCCCGAAGTCGCGCACCAGCGGCTGGCGGAGCTGATCGTGGTGGATTCGATGCACACGCGCAAGCGCACGATGGCCGAGCGCGCGGACGCGTTCGTCGTGTTGCCCGGCGGCTACGGCACGTTCGAAGAGATGTTCGAGATGGTGACCTGGCTGCAGCTGCAACTGCACGCCAAGCCGGTCGGCATCGTCAACTGCCTCGGCTATTTCGATCACCTGCTCGCGTTCCTGCGCCATGCCGCCGCCGAAGGTTTCATCCGGCCGCAGCACTGGGACCTGTTGATCGTCGAGCCGTCGCCGCAACTGTTGCTGGAACGGCTGCGGCTGCACGAGCCGGCCGTCGCAAGAGGCGTCGGCGACGATCTGCGGCGCGCCTGAGTCCGTCAAGCGCCGCCGGCGAAACCGTGCTGGCGCCAGCCCTCATAGACGACGATCGCGACCGCGTTCGACAGATTGAGGCTGCGGTTGCCGGGGCGCAAAGGCAGGCGCAAGGTCTGCACCGGCGCGAACCACGCGCGCACGTCGTCGGCCAGTCCGCGCGTCTCCGAGCCGAACACCAGCCAGTCGCCGGCGGCGAACGCGATATCGGTATAGCGGCGCACGCCGCGCGTGGTGAAAGCGAAGCAGCGCGCCGGGTCGGGCGCTTCGCTGCGCAGCAGGGCGTCGAAGTTCGCATGCACTTTCACCGTTGCGTACTCGTGGTAGTCGAGGCCGGCGCGGCGCAGTTGTTTGTCGTCGAGCGCAAAGCCGAGCGGCTGCACCAGATGCAGGTGCGCGCCGGCGTTGGCGCACAACCGGATCACGTTGCCGGTGTTGGGCGGAATCTCCGGCGCGACGAGCACGACGTTGAACATGCTTCTATGGCGTGCGGGCGACGACCAGATTGGTGACGCGCGCGGCACCTGCGGCTTTCAGCACGCGCGCGATTTCGTCCAGCGTCGCGCCGCTGGTCATCACGTCGTCGACCACGATGACACGGCGGCCGGCGACGGCGTCGCTCGCCGCGAACGCGCCGCGCACGTTGCGCCGGCGTTCCGCCAGCCCCAGCGCTTCCTGCGGCGGCGCGTGCTTGACCCGCGTGAGCGCACCCGTGGCGAGCGGCAGCCCCAGATCGCGCGCCGCCACGCGCGCGATCTCCAGCGCCTGGTTGAAGCCGCGCTCCGCCTGCCGTTCGAAGGCCAATGGCACCGGCGCGATCAGCGCATCGTCGAGGTCGAGCGCCGCCCGCGCCCACTGCGCGAGCAGCGCGCCGAGCGCTGCGGCCAATTCGAGCCGATGGCCGAACTTCAGCGCCACGATGACGCCGTCCATCGGCGGCGCGTAGTCGGCCAGCGTGAACGTGGCGTCGAAATGTGGCGCCTCGCGTAGGCAGCGGCCGCAGGCCGGCGCCGGTTCCGGCAAGCGCGCGGCGCAGCAGGCGCAACGGGGGCGCGCCGGCGAAAGAAAGTCAGCGCCGCATTCGGTACAGACGACCGGCGCGCCAGGTTGCGTGCCACATAGCAGGCAGGCGCGGGCCAGTCGGCGGTTGAGCAGGCGGAGCAGCGCAGGCATCGACGCGATGATCGCAGAGCGCGCCGTAGACTAGAACCTATCTCAAAATCCCCGACGGCCGCGTTGCGACGAGAAGCGGGCGGACGCTAGGCGGCGCGCGAAGGACAGTAGCTT
>DATLZG010000097.1:0-2721 GCA_035574095.1 Burkholderiaceae bacterium
GGTGCTCGGACCGCCTATAACGGATTGCGATAGCTGCTAGTGCCGTTCCGCGCTGGGTCGGTCGCCCACGCGGCGCCACAATGCGGGGCTGCCTCGCTCTGACCGCTCCGATGCCCGCCTCGCTGACCGGCATATCCTCGATGGCCACCCGGCTGCTGCTAGCCGAGCTGGCCGCCGCCTATCGTGCCGCCAGCGGTGTCGAGGTGGCGTTCGAGTCGGTGGGCGGCGTGGACGCGGCGCGCCGCGTGCAGCAGGGCGAGGCCTTCGACCTCGTCGTGCTGGCGGCGGAGGCGATCGACCGCCTGATCGCCGGCGGTCATGCGGTGGCGGAGACGCGCACCGACATCGCGCGCTCGCCGGTGGCGGTGGCGGTGCGCGCGGGAGCCGCGCGGCCGGACATCGGCTCGGAGCAGGCGTTGCGGCAAGCGGTGCTCGCAGCTCGTTCGATCGGTTATTCCACCGGCCCCAGCGGCACCGCGCTGCTCGCGCTGTTCGAACGCTGGGGCGTGGCCGCGGCGCTGCGCGACCGGCTCAAGCAGGCGCCGGCGGGCGTGCCGGTGGCGCAGTTGGTCGCCGCCGGCGCGGCGGAACTGGGGTTCCAGCAGTTGAGCGAACTGCTGCACGCGCCCGGAATCGAAATCGTCGGCTTGCTGCCGCCGGAGATCGAGATCGTGACCACCTTCACCGCTGCGCGTTGCGCGGTTTCGCGGCAGTCCGACGCAGTGGCGGCTCTGCTCGCTTACCTGGCGTCGCCGGCCACCGCCGAAGCCAAGCGCCGGCATGGCATGCAACCCGCCTGACCTCGAGAGGCGCAACCGATGATCATCGACATCCACGGCCATTACACGACCGCGCCGAAGGCGTTGGAAGACTGGCGCAACCGCCAGATCGCCGGCCTGAAAGACCCGGCGCAAACGCCGAAGGCGGCGGACCTGAAGATCGGCGACGACGACATCCGCACGTCGATCGAGACCAATCAACTGGCGAAGATGCGCGAACGCGGCATCGACTTGACGGTGTTCTCGCCGCGCGCGAGCTTCATGGCGCACCATATCGGCGGCTTCGACACCAGCAGCACCTGGGCCGCGATCTGCAACGAACTGGTCGCGCGCGTGTGCCGGCTGTTCCCGGACAACTTCATCGGCTGTGCGATGTTGCCGCAGTCGCCGGGCGTGGACCCGAAGACCTGCATTCCGGAGTTGAAGCGCTGCATCGAGGAATACGGCTTCGTCGCGATCAACCTGAATCCGGACCCCTCCGGCGGCCACTGGAAGGAGCCGCCGCTGACCGACCGCTGGTGGTACCCGATCTACGAAAAGATGGTCGAGTACGACATCCCGGCGATGATTCATGTCAGCACCTCCTGCAACCCCTGCTTCCACACGACCGGGGCGCACTACATCAACGCCGACACGACGGCGGTGATGCAGTTGATCCAAGGCGATTTGTTCAAGGACTTTCCGACGCTGCGCTTCGTGATCCCGCACGGCGGCGGCGCCGCGCCCTACCACTGGGGCCGCTATCGCGGGCTGGCGCAGGAACTGAAAAAGCCGCCGCTCGCCGAACACCTGCTGAAGAACATCTATTTCGACACCTGCGTGTACCACCAGCCGGGAATCGACCTGCTGGCGCGCGTGATTCCGGTGGACAACATCCTGTTCGCCAGCGAGATGATCGGCGCGGTGCGCGGCGTCGATCCGGAAACCGGTCATCACTTCGACGACACCAAGCGCTACATCGAGGCGGCGGCATTGGATGCGCAGGCGCGCTACAAGATCTACGAGGGCAACGCGCGCCGCGTCTACCCGCGGCTGGACGCGGCGCTGAAGGCGAAAGGGAAGTGACGATGGTCGAATTGGGAATCGTCAAACGCAACATCACGCGCGCCGAGCGCGCGGCGGTGGAAAAACTGGCCGGCTTCGGCGTGGCCACCGTGCACGAAGCGATGGGCCGGCTCGGCCTGATGAAGCCGTACATGCGTCCTATCTATCCCGGCGCGCAGGTGGCCGGCACCGCGGTCACCGTGCTGCTGCACCCGGGCGACAACTGGATGCTGCACGTGGCGGCCGAGCAGATCCAGCCCGGCGACATCGTGGTGGCAGCCTGCACCGCCGACTGCGAAGACGGCTTCTTCGGCGAACTGCTCGCCACCAGCTTTCGCGCGCGCGGCGCACTCGCCTTGGTGATCGATGGCGGCGTGCGCGACGTGCGCGAGCTGACCGCGATGCGCTTTCCGGTCTGGAGCCGCGCGATCTCGGCCAAAGGCACGATCAAGGCCACGCTGGGCTCGGTCAACGTGCCGGTGGTGTGCGCCGGCGCCTTGGTCAATCCGGGCGATGTGATCGTGGCCGACGACGACGGCGTGGTCGTGGTGCCGGCGGCGCTGGCGGCCAAGACCGCCGAGGCCGCCGCCGCGCGCGAGGCCAACGAAGCGGAGAAGCGCCAGAAGCTCGCCGCCGGCGTGCTGGGGCTGGACATGTACAAGATGCGCGAGCCGCTGGCCAAGGCCGGGCTGCGCTACGTGGACTGAGCGACGATGAGCGAGGCGCTGCGCTGGACCATCGGCCTGGTCGGCTACGGCGAAGTCGGCCGCATCCTGGCCGAAGACCTGCGCGCGCACGGTGTGGCGCGCGTGCTGGCCTACGACATCAAGCTGGGAGGCGACGCCGAAACGCCGCTGCGCGCGCACGCCGAGCGGCACGGCGTGCAGCTTGTCGGCTC
>DATLZG010000098.1:0-3901 GCA_035574095.1 Burkholderiaceae bacterium
GCGCACCGCGACCGAGATGTCGGCACCGCCGCCGCGCAGCCAGTCGTAGGCGGCGCGGATTTCCTGCTCCAGCGCCGGCGGCAGCGGCGCCGCGGCGACCCAGGAACGGATCTCGGCGCCGGCATCGCCCAGTGCGCGCACGTCGTCGACGTCGAGCGCGGCGAGCCGCGCGTTGATGCGTTCGGTCAACCCATTGGCGGCGAGAAAGTCTCGGAACGCCTCCGCGGTCGTCGCGAAGCCGTCCGGCACCCGCACGCCGTGCGCTGCCAGCTGGCTGAGCATCTCTCCGAGCGACGCATTCTTGCCGCCGACCCGCTCGACGTCCGTCATGCGCAGTTCGCTGAACGGAACGACGTACCTCCCTCGCTGCATGTCTTCTCCCGCCGGTGCGCGGTTTTCGCTGTGCAAAAATCGCGCGCATTGTAACGACCCGACCGTTGGCTCCCGATGCCGGATCGCACGCCAGCCCCCGCCGAGCGCACCGTTTTTTACGTCTCCGACGGCACCGGCATCACCGCCGAAACGATGGGCCATTCGGTGATGACGCAGTTCGAGGGGCTGCGGTATCGGAAAGAGCGCATTCCGTTCGTCGATACGCCGGACAAGGCGCGCGAAGCGGTGGCCCGCATCAACGAGGTCGGCCGCCGCGACGGCAAGCGGCCGATCGTGTTCTCGACGCTGGTCGATCCGGCGGTCAACGCGCAGATCAAGTTCGCCGACGCGCTGATTCTCGATCTGTTCGAATCGTTCGTCGTGCCACTGGAGCAGGAACTGGGCATCAAGTCGAGCCACTCGATCGGCCGCTCGCACACGATCGCCGACTCGGAAAACTACAAGCACCGCATCGAGGCGATCAACTTCGCGCTCGCGCACGACGACGGCCAGTCGGCCAAAGGGCTGGCCGCCGCGGACGTGATCCTGATCGGGGTTTCGCGCAGCGGCAAGACACCGACCAGTTTGTACCTGGCGATGCAGTACGGCATCAAGGCCGCGAACTATCCGCTGATTCCGGAGGATTTCGAGCGCGGCGAACTGCCGTCGGCGCTGCCGCCGCACAAGGGCAAGATCTTCGGCCTGTCGATCGCGCCCGAGCGCCTGGCCGAAGTGCGGCACGAGCGCAGACCGAACAGCCGCTATGCCGCGCTGGACAACTGCCGCTACGAGGTCGCCGCCGCCGAGCAGCTGATGCGGCGCGAAGGCATCCGCTGGCTGTCTTCGACCACCAAATCGATCGAGGAGATCGCCGCCACCGTCGTGCAGCAGCTCGGGCTGGAACGGCGCTCTGCCTGAACGTTCAGCGGTACATCCACTCGCGCGTCAGCGGCAACTCGGTCGGGCCCGGCTCGGTCTGCTTGCTGCCGAGCAACTGGTAGATGTTGATCCAGTGACGCGCGAAGCCATGGCTGCAGCCGGCCAGATAGGCGCGCCAGATGCGCAGTGTTTTCTCGCTCACGCTGCGGCGCGCCTCGTCGAGCCGCGCTTCCAGCCGATTCGACCAGTGCTCCAGCGTCTTCGCATAATGCGGCCGCAGGCTTTCGACGTCGACGACCTCGAAACCCTGCCCGGCCATCTCGCGCAGTGCGAGGTGCACGTGCGGCAGCTCGCCGTGCGGAAACACGTACTTGGCGATGAAGTCGCCGACGCCCGAGCCGACCGGGCGGCTGTCGACGTCGGTGGACGTGATGCCGTGGTTCAGGAACAGCCCGCGCTCGCGTAGCAGGTCGCGCACGATGCCGAAGTAGGTCGGCAGTTTGCGCAGCCCGACGTGCTCGAACATGCCGACGCTCGCCACCTTGTCGAAGCTCGAGCGGCCGAAGCGCGCCGGCGCCTCGCGGTAGTCGAGCAGCAGGGCCTGGCAGCGATCGCCGATGCCGAGCTGCGCGATCCGTTCGTTCGCCAGCATCTGCTGGTTTTCCGACAGCGTGATGCCGACCGCCTTGACGCCGTAGTTCTGCGCGGCGTGGATGATCAGGCCGCCCCAGCCGCAACCGATGTCCAGCAAGCGGTCGCCCGGCGCCAGCCGCAGCTTGCGGCAGATGTGGTCGAGCTTGGCGACCTGCGCATCGTCGATCGACTCGCTGCCGGTGCGGAAATAGGCGCACGAGTAAACCATGCGCTCGTCCAGCCACAGCCGATAGAAGTCGTTGCCGACGTCGTAGTGATACGAGATCGCCTGCTTGTCCTGCTTCGGCGTATGGCGTGCCAGCGCCGCCGCCATCCGCGCGCCGACCGGGGAGCCGCCGAGTTCGGCGAGCCGCTCGGCCAAGCCGACCGCCTGCAGCATCGGCCCGTCGACGTCGATGCGCCCGTCGACGAACGCTTCGGCGAGCGCGGCAATCGTCGGCTGCGCGAGCGCAGCGAGCGCACCCTCGTCGCGGATCGTAAGCGTCACGGTGGCCGGGGCGCCGAAGTCGATGCGTCCGCCGTCGGGCAGCACCACGTCGAGCGGCAACGCGCCGCGCGCGCGCGCCGCGTCGGCGAGGCGCAAGAGCCCCTTCTCGACCGCCTGCGCGGTCACCTTGCGCGCCGCTTTTCCGAACCAGCCCTCGCCTCGCATCGCCCTCGCTCCCGTGTGCATTCGACGCGCGGATTCTTTCCGCGCCCGGCGGTCGGCGCAAGTATGCCGAAGCGCGCTGTTTCACCCCGCCAACAACTGGCGTCGGCGTTCGAACAGGCACACGGCGGCGGCGGCGGCGACGTTCAGCGACTCCACGCCGGCCGCCAGCGGAATCGCCACCCGCAGATCGCACAGCGCGGCCATCGCCGGCGACAGACCGGCGCCCTCGGCGCCGACGATCCAGCCCATCCGCGGCGCGCGCAAGTCGGCCGTCCACAGCGAAACTGCGTCATGCGCGACCGCGCCGATCCAGGGTCCGGCGAAAAGCGCGCGCACCTGCGCGGGCTCCAGGTCCTCGACCAGCGCGAGCCGGAAGTGCGCCCCCTGCGCGCCGCGCAACACCTTCGGCGCCCACAACGCGGCGGTTCCGGGAGTGGCGAACACGTTGCGCACGCCGGCGGCGGCCGCCACCCGCAGCAGCGCGCCGGCGTTGCCCGGATCCTGCACGCCGTCCAGCAGCAGACAGTCGCCCTCCTCGGCCGGCGCGCGCCGCGGCACCGGAAACACGACCGCAATGCCGGCGCTGTGCGCGACCGGCGACAGGCGATCGAACAGCGGCGCCGCCAGCTCGTAGGCGGGCACACCGGCGGCGGCGAACGTTTCGACCCAGCGCTGCGCTTCGAGCTGCGTCGCGCCACGGCGAACGAGCACCGCTTCGATCGGCACGCGCGCCGCCGCGAGTTCCGCCGCCAGATGCACGCCTTCGGCGATCGTTCGACCCTCGGTGCGCACCGCGCGCGTCGAGTGCGCCAAGCGCAGCCAGCGCCTGTACGCCTCGTTGGCGGCCGATGTGATCGTCTTCACGCCGCGGGCCACAGTTCGCGCACCGGCGCGAAGGAACGCCGATGCAGCGCGCACGGCCCGCAGCGGCGCAGCGCCGCGAGATGCTCCGGCGTCGCGTAGCCGAAGTGGCGCGCGAAGCCGTACTGCGGATACGTCGCGTCGAGCGTGCGCATCAGCGCGTCGCGATGACTTTTGGCGAGGATCGACGCCGCCGCGATCGCCGGCACGCTCGCATCGCCGCCGATCAGCGCCTGCGCCGGGATCGCGAGCGGCGGCAATTGGTTGCCGTCGATCAACGCGAACTCGGGCGCCGGCTCCAGCAGCTCGACCGCGCGCCGCATCGCCAGCAGGCTCGCCTGCAGGATGTTGATGCGGTCGATCTCCTCGACCGTCGCCAGCGCCACCGCCCAGGCGAGCGCGCGCCGCTGGATCGTGACCGCGAGCTCGTCGCGGCGCGCCGGCGCCAGTTGCTTCGAATCGCGCAAACCGTCGATCGGGCGC
>DATLZG010000099.1:0-4033 GCA_035574095.1 Burkholderiaceae bacterium
ACGAACACCTTTTCTATCGCCGCGCGCTGCGGCGCGGTCGCCGCGATCACCTGCCCGAGTTCGGTGAGGATCACCCGCAATCGCTGCGCCAAGGTCCCGGGTGGCACGCGGATCACACCGGCGGCGACGAAAGCGAGGCGATTGCCCGCCGCCTCGATCACGCCGTAGCCGGTGCGGTTCAACCCCGGGTCGATGCCGAGGATGCGGATCCGATCAGGCATCCAAGACGGCTTTGAGAACCTGTTGCAGCGCGCGGCGGTCGCGGCTGCCCAGCCTTCCGGCACGGCGCAAGATGAGCCGGTTATCGATCGTGAACCACTTGAGTCGGATCACCGAGGGGGCGGGCAAGCCGGCCGCGGCCAGGTCGTCGATGCGCAGGTCATGCGGCCAAGGGGCATTCTCGGCGCTCGTGATCATCGAGCACACCGTGTGACCGGTCGCCGCGTTGATGCGCGCCTTCGACAGGGCTACGGCCGGACGCCTTTTCTGCGCCGCGCGGTCGGTGAACGGAAACGGAACGACCAGCACGTCGAAAGCCTCCGGCACCCGCGCCTCGGAAGACGTCGGCTTAGAGGTCGGCGTAGGCACGCTCGTCGGCTCGCGATGCCCATTCGCTGAGCGTGGCCGAGACCGCGCGCGCGAATTCGACGTCCAGCGGCGTGGCGCGCCGCAGGATCACCTCGCCGCCGCGGATCTCGAACGCGACCCGGTCGCCCTTGTCCAGTCTCAACGCGCGGCGCACCGGCAGCGGAATCGTGGCCTGGTACTTCTCGGTCAGACGGCTGGTTGCCGATACCGTCATACGATCTAACCGCAATGGGGTAATACTCGGACAGTGTAAGAGGCCAAGACGCGGGCGGTCAATGCCGGAAATGGCGCGTGCCGGTGAACACCATCGCCACGCCGCGCTCGTCGGCGGCGGCGATCACCTCGGCATCTCGCATGCTGCCGCCGGGTTGGATCACGCAGGTCGCGCCGGCGTCGACCACCGCATCCAGGCCGTCGCGAAACGGGAAGAAGGCGTCGGAGGCGACGACGGCGCCGGCCAGGGACAGGCCGGCGTCCTTGGCCTTCAGCGCGGCGATGCGCGCCGAGTCGATGCGGCTCATCTGCCCGGCGCCTATGCCCAGCGTGGCGCCGTCGCGCGCGAACACGATGGCGTTGGACTTGACGAACTTCGCCACCTGCCACGCGAACAAGAGATCGTCGATCTGCCGCGCGCTCGGCCGCGCCCGCGTGACGACGCGCAGCTCGTCGCGCCCGACGCGTTTGGTATCGGGGGTCTGCAGCAGCAATCCGCCGCCGACGCGCTTGAAATCGAAGTCGTCGTGGGCGTCGCCGGCGGCGACCGCCAGCAACCGCACGTTCGGTTTACCGGCGAACGCCGCGCGCGCGGCCGCATCGAACGCCGGCGCGATCACCACCTCGACGAACTGCTTGCTCATCGCCGTTGCGCAGACCTCATCGACCGGACGGTTGAACGCGATGATCCCGCCGAAAGCCGAGGTCGGATCGGTGGCGAAGGCCTTGGCATAGGCGGCCGCGACGTCCTGCGCGACGGCCGCACCGCAGGGATTGGCGTGTTTGACGATCACGCAGGCGGGCGCGTCGAAGCCGCGCACCGCCTGCCAGGCGGCGTCGGCGTCGGCGAGGTTGTTGTACGAGAGCTCCTTGCCCTGCAGCTGCGTAGAGCCGGCCAGCAGGCCGGCGCCGACCTCGTGCTCGCGATAGAACGCCGCCGCCTGGTGCGGGTTTTCGCCGTACCGCAGATCCTGCACCTTCTGCCATTGGCGTGTCAGCGTCTGCGGGAACGCGCCGCGGCGGCCGTTGTCGTCGAGCGCCGACAGATAGTTGCTGATCGCGCCGTCATAGCGCGCGGTGTGCGCGAATACTTTCTTCGCCAACGCGAAACGCGTCGCCGAGCCGACGCGGCCGTGCCGGCGCAACTCGTCGAGCACGCTCGCATAATCGGCGGGGTCGACGATCACCGTCACCGACGCGTGGTTCTTCGCCGCCGCGCGCAGCATGGCGGGGCCGCCGATGTCGATGTTTTCGATCGCTTCGTCGAAACTGGCGTCGGCGCGCGCGACGGTGCGCTCGAACGGATACAGGTTCACCGCCACGATGTCGATCGGGTCGATGCGCTGCTCGGCCAAGGCCTGCATGTGCGCCGGTTGGTCCTGGCGTGCGAGCAGGCCGGCGTGGATGCGCGGATGCAGCGTCTTGACGCGGCCGTCGAGGATCTCCGGAAAGCCGGTGTAGTCGGCCACCTCGGTGACGGGGACTTTGCTTTCGGCCAGCAGCTTCGCGGTACCGCCGGTAGACAGGATCCGATAGCCGAGCTGCGCGAGTGCGGCGGCGAACGCGACCACACCGGTCTTGTCGCTGACCGAGATCAGCGCTTGCTTCATACGAGACGGTAGTCCTGCAGTTTCTTGCGCAAGGTGTTGCGGTTGATGCCGAGCAGCTCGGCCGCCGCCGACTGGTTGCCGGCGGCGTGCTGCAGCGCGAACTGCAACAACGGCCGCTCCACGGCCTGCAGCACCATCTGGTGCAGCGCGTGCGGCTTGGCGCCGCCGAGTGCCGCGAAATACTGTTCGAGATTGCGCAGCACGGCTTCTTCGATCGTTTCGCCGCCGCCGCGGCGGTTGACGGCCGACGCATTCGCCTCGGTGCCGTTGATGCGGGCGGCGGTGCTGCCGTTGCGAGCGGTCTCGCGCCGGCGTTGCGGATTCGGTGCGGGCATCTCTCCTCCGTCGGGCCTAATGCACGCTCGCGCCGGCGTAGTGCAGCCGGCCGTCGCGCTCGCCGTGTGCGCGCAGGAACTCGTCGACCGCCTGCGCTTGCTCGGCGGCGCTTTCGGTGCGGTTCATGCGCTCGCAGAAGGCGGCGCCTCCTTCGAGGTGCGACGTGTACCAGATGATGTGCTTGCGTGCGGTGCGCACGCCGAGCGACTCGCCGTAGAAGCGGTAGTGGTCTTCGAGGTGCTCTTGCAGCAGCGGCCGCAGTTCGTCCACCGTCGGCGGCGGCAGGCGCTCGCCGGTGCGCAGAAAGTGCTCGACCTCGCGAAAGATCCACGGCCGCCCGAGCGCGGCGCGGCCGATCATCACCGCGTCCGCGCCGGTGTACTGCAGCACCGCGCGCGCCTTCTCCGGGCTATCGATGTCGCCGTTGGCGACGACCGGAATGTCGACTTCGCTTTTGACCGCGCGAATCGTGTCGTACTCGGCCGCACCGCGAAAGCCGCACGCGCGCGTGCGCCCGTGCAGAGTCAACATGGCGATGCCGGCGTCGCGCGCGCGGCGTGCGATCGCCACTGCGTTGCGATGTTCCGGATCCCAGCCGGTGCGGTACTTCAACGTCACCGGCACATCGACCGCGGCCAACACCGCGTCCAGGATGCGGGCGACGAGGTCCTCGTTTTTCAACAGCGCCGAGCCGCAGGCGACATTGCAGACCTTCTTCGCCGGGCAGCCCATGTTGATGTCGATGATCTGCGCGCCGCGCGCGACGTTGTAGCGCGCCGCCTCGGCCAGCAGGTCCGGATCGGCACCCGCCAGTTGCACCGCGACCGGCGGCGGCTCGCCGTCGTGATTCAGGCGCCGCATCGTCTTCTCGCTCGCCCACAGCCGCGGGTTCGACGCCGCCATCTCGGACACCGCGTGCCCGGCGCCGAGCCGTTTGCACAGCTTGCGGTAGGGCCGGTCGGTTACGCCCGCCATCGGCGCCGCGAAGACGCGATTCGGCAATGCAATGGCGCCCACGCGGGGACCGGCGTGCATCGGAGAACGCGGAAGTGGATGAAGGAAGGGCGCGCATTTTATCCCCCGCCGCGCGCCGCGCGTCGATCGAAACAAAAAAGGGCGACGCCGCCGCGCAACACGCGGGCGCGGCATCACATGCGCACGCCGAACATCAGCAGTTGCGCCAGCTCGCGTCGCAACGGCGGCGCCAGATTCAGCGCGGTCAGCCCGGCCGCGCGCACGGCGGCGATCGGTGCAAAGCGCGTCGCGAAAACGCGCGGCAACCAGCG
>DATLZG010000100.1:0-11470 GCA_035574095.1 Burkholderiaceae bacterium
GGATGAGGGTCTCGCCGCCCTCGAGCGAGAAGCGCTTCTGGCCGACGAACTTGGTGTGCAGATAGCGCTCCAGCCCTTCGGCCGCGGTCAGCCGCTCGAGGATGTGGCGCCGCTTTTCGGCACTGAAATTGGGCGTGGAGCGGATCGATTCCAGCTTCTGCTGCCACCAGCGCTTCTCGCCCGGGTCCGAGATGTACATGTACTCGGCGCCGATCGTGCGGCAGTACGTGTCGCGCAGCGCCTGCACGATCTCGCGCAGCGTCATCTGCTCGGGGCCGAAGTACGTGTTCGAAGCCGAAAAGACGGTGTCCATGTCGGCTTCGGTCAGGTCGTAAAACGCCGGCTCCAGTTCGTGAATGACCGGCCGCTCCTGCCGCTTCAGCGGATCGAGGTCGGCCCAGCGCGCACCCAGGAAGCGGTAGGCGGCGATGATCGACTGCACATGTACCTGTTTGCGCGCGACCGATAGATCGGTCGGCACCACCGCCGGCCGCAGCGTGCCGGCCTTGGCGCGCTGGGCAAACGATTCGACGATCGGTGCGTGCGGTATGTCGTGCGTGGCGGGTGACCCGTCGGCCGCCGGCGCCAGCTGCAGTTGGTCGAAGTAGGCGCGCCACTTCTCGGGCACCGAACCCGGGTTGTCGAGGTAGCGCTCGTACAGCTCCTCGACATACGGCGCATTGCCGCCAAACAGATACGAGTTGGCCTGGAACTGCCGCATCATGGCGCTTCACCTTTCTGCGCGCTTCGCGCTTGAAGTGCCGGTGGCCCCACCTGAAGCCATCCGTCCGCTACCGACTTCGCCGGATCGCGGATTGCGTTGCTGGCGACGCCTGTGCGTCGCGGGCGCGCAGGATAGCACCGCCGCCGTCGCGCCGCATCGGCGCCACTCGAGCGCACGCGAGCGTAGACTGTGAGCACAAAAACCATCGGGCAATCTGGCCGTCGATTCCGGGCCATCGCGAGCGATTCGGCGCCGGGGCGCGGCTGCGACAGGAGACGCGACTTGGAGGCCACCGACATACGGCGTCCCGACTACTTCCACCGTGTCGTCGACTGCCAATGGGCTTGCCCGGCGCATACGCCCGTTCCCGAGTACATCCGCCTGATCGCCGCCGGGCGCTACACGGATGCCTACCTGGTTAACTGGAAATCCAACGTCTTTCCCGGCATCCTGGGCCGCACGTGCGACCGCCCGTGCGAGCCGGCGTGCCGGCGCGGGCGCGTCGAGCAGCGCCAGAGCGAGCGCCCCGAGCCGGTGGCGATCTGCCGGCTGAAGCGCGTCGCCGCCGACTACAAGGATGACGTGCGTGCGCTTCTGCCGAAGCCGGCGGCCCACAGCAACGGCAAGCGCATCGCCTGCGTGGGCGCCGGGCCCGCGTCGCTGACCGTCGCGCGCGATCTGGCCCCGCTCGGCTACGAGGTGACGCTCTTCGACCAGGATCCGAAAGCCGGCGGAATGATCCGCACGCAGATCCCGCGCTTTCGCCTGCCGGAGCAAGTGATCGACGAGGAGACCGGCTACATCCTCGACCTGGGGGTGCGCTTCCGCGGCGGCGTGCGCGTCGATTCGATGCGGGCGCTGCTCGCGGGCGGCTACGGCGAGCGCTTCGACGCGGTGTTCGTCGGTTCCGGCGCGCCGCGCGGGCGCGATCTCGATCTACCCGGCCGCCGGGAGGCCGCGGCGCAGATCCACATCGGCATCGACTGGCTCGCCTCGGTCTCGTTCGGCCACGTGACCGCGGTCGGCAAGCGCGTGATCGTGCTCGGCGGCGGCAACACCGCGATGGACTGCTGCCGCACGGCCAAGCGGCTCGGCGGCGAAGACGTCAAGGTCATCGTGCGTTCCGGCTTCGACGAGATGAAGGCGTCGCCGTGGGAGAAGGAGGACGCGCTGCACGAAGGCATCCCGATCCTCAACTACCTGGTGCCGAAAGCCTTCCTGCACGACGGCGGCCGGCTCACCGGCATGCGCTTCGAAGAGGTGCGCGCGGTGTACGACGAGCGCGGGCGGCGCCAGCTGGTGCCGACCGGCGAGCCCGACCCGGAATTCGAGTGCGACGACGTGCTGATTGCGGTCGGGCAGGAGAACGCCTTCCCGTGGATCGAACGCGACATTGGCATCGCGTTCGACGATCACGGGCTGCCGGTGCTCGACAAGGTCACGCTGCAGTCCACGCTGCCGCAGGTGTTCTTCGGCGGCGACGCGGCGCTGGGGCCGAAGAACATCATCTGGGCGGTGGCGCAGGGCCACGATGCCGCCATTTCGATCGACCGTTACCTGCACGGCGAAGACGTCCGCGACCGCCCGGCGCCGGGCGTGACGTTGATCTCGCAAAAGATGGGCATCCACGAATGGAGCTACGACAACGCGGTGGCGCTCGATGCCCGCTACAAGGTGCCGTGGCGCGACGTCAACCAGGCGCTCGCCAACATCCGCGTCGAGGTCGAACTCGGCTTCGATCCGAAGACCGCGTTCAAGGAAGCGCAGCGCTGCCTGAACTGCGACGTGCAGACCGTGTTCACCGCTCGGGCGTGCATCGAGTGCGACGCCTGCATGGACATCTGCCCGACCGACTGCATCACGTTCACCGCCAACGGCGACGAAGCCGACCTGCGCCAGCGGCTGCGCGCGCCGGCACTGAACCCGGAGCAGCCGTTATACGTCTCCGAACGGCTGAAGACCGGACGCGTGATGGTCAAAGACGAGGATGTCTGTCTGCACTGCGGGCTGTGCGCCGAACGCTGCCCGACCGGTGCATGGGACATGCAGAAGTTCCTGCTCGAAATGACCTATGCCGGCGCGCGCCGGCCCGAACAGCGCAAGGCGGCGTGATGAAAGCGAAGAAAGTCGCGGCGGTCAACGACTTCGTCGTCAAGTTCGCCAACGTCAACGGGTCGGGATCGGCCAGCGCCAACGAGCTGTTCGCGCGCAGCATCCTGCGCATGGGCGTGCCGGTGTCTCCGCGCAATATCTTTCCCTCCAACATTCAGGGATTGCCGACCTGGTACGAGGTGCGCGTGTGCGAGCGCGGCTGGCTCGGCCGCCGCGGCGGCGTCGACCTGATGGTGGCGATGAACCCGCAGACCTGGGACGCCGACCTGCGCGAGATCGAACCGGGCGGCTATCTGCTGTACGACAGCACCAAGCCGCTGCCGCCGTCGAAGTTCCGCGACGACGTGCACGCGATCGGCGTGCCGTTGACCGAGATCGCGGCGGCCAAGTTCGCCGACCCGAAAGAGCGGCTGCTGCTGAAGAACATTATGTACGTCGGCGTGCTGGCGGCGATGCTCGGTATCGACCCCGAAGTCATCGCCCAGTTGCTCGGCGAGCAGTACAAGGGCAAGGACAAGCTGATCAAGCCCAACCTCGACGCGTTCATGACCGGCCTGCACCACGGCCGCGAGCATCTGAACGATATTCTCGCGTTGCGCATCGAACGCCGCGACCTGATCGGCGACCGCATCTTCATCGACGGTAACGCGGCGGCGGCGCTGGGCTGCGTGTACGGCGGCGCCACCGTATGCGCCTGGTATCCGATCACACCCTCGTCGTCGCTCGCCGAGGCGTTCCAGAAATACTGCAGCCGGCTGCGCGTCGATCCGGCCAGCGGCAAGAACAAGTACGCGATCGTGCAGGCCGAAGACGAACTCGCGTCGATCGGCATCGTGATCGGCGCCGGCTGGAACGGCGCCCGGGCGTTCACCGCCACGTCGGGGCCGGGGGTGTCGCTGATGACGGAGTTCATCGGGCTCGCCTACTTCGCCGAGATTCCGGCCACGATCATCAACGTGCAGCGTGGCGGACCTTCGACCGGCATGCCGACGCGCACGCAGCAGGCGGACCTGCTCGCCTGCGCGTACGCGTCGCACGGCGACACCAAGCACGTGCTGCTGTTTCCCGAAGACCCGCACGAGTGCTTCGAGTTCGCCGCCGCCGCGCTCGAACTGGCCGACCGGCTGCAGACGCCGGTGTTCGTGATGACCGACCTGGATATCGGCATGAACCAACGGCTGACGGCTGCGTTCAAATGGGACGACCGCCGCCGCTACGACCGCGGCAAGTTGATGACGGCCGCGCAGTTGGAAGCCGGCGCGGACTTCGGCCGATATCTGGACGTCGACGGCGACGGCGTCCCTTACCGCACCCTGCCAGGCACGCATCCGACGCGCGGCGCCTACTTCACGCGCGGCACGACCAAGGACGCGTACGCGCGCTACTCGGAAGCCGGGCCGGACTACGTCTACAACATGCAGCGGTTGCTGCGGAAGTTCGAAACCGCCAAGCGGCTGGTGCCGCAACCGATCGTGCGCCAGAGCGCCGCCAAGACGCGCTTCGGCGTCGTCTACTTCGGTTCGACCAGCCCGGCGATGGCCGAAGCGATCGATACGCTGGAGCGGGAAGGGGTGGCGATCGACACCCTGCGCGTGCGCGCGTTCCCGTTCTCGGCGCCGGTGGAGGAATTCATCCGCGAGCACGAGACCGTGTTCGTCGTCGAGCAGAACCGCGACGCGCAATTGCGCGCGATGCTGACGATCGAGCTGGAGGTGGATCCCGCCAAGCTGGTGCCGATCCTGCACTACGACGGCACGCCGATCACCGCCCGCTTCATCGCGCACGCGATCGGCGAGGCGGTCAAGCGCCGCAACGTCGAACCGCTGAAGAAGCGGGCGTAGCTCCGATCACGGTCCCCGCCCGCCGCATCCCGACCTATGACCTATCTCGCCAAACCGAAGCTGCACCATCCGACGCTACCGAAAAACGCGCTCGGCTACACGCGGCGCGATTACGAAGGCAAGATCTCGACGCTGTGCGCCGGCTGCGGCCACGATTCGATCTCGGCGGCGATCATCCAAGCCTGCTGGGAACTGGATCTGGAGCCGCACCGCGTGGCCAAGCTGTCCGGCATCGGCTGCTCGTCGAAGACACCCGACTACTTCCTCGGCAACTCGCACGGCTTCAATTCGGTGCACGGCCGCATGCCGTCGGTCGCCACCGGCGCCAACCTCGCCAATCGCGACCTGATCTATCTCGGCGTATCGGGCGACGGCGACTCTGCATCGATCGGGCAGGGCCAGTTCGCACACGCGATGCGGCGCGGCGTGAACCTGACCTACATCGTGGAGAACAACGGCGTTTACGGCCTGACCAAGGGTCAGTTCTCGGCCACCGCCGATACCGGTTCCAAGTCGAAGCGCGGCGCCGTGAACACCGACGCGCCGATCGACTTGGTGTCGCTCGCCTTGCAGCTTGGCGCCACTTTCGTCGCGCGCGGCTTCTCCGGCGACAAGCAGCAACTCGTGCCGCTGATCAAGGCGGCGCTCGCGCACAAGGGGGCGGCGTTCATCGACGTGATCAGCCCGTGCGTGGCGTTCAACAACCACCCCGGCAGCACCAAGAGTTACGACTACGTGCGCGAGCACAACGACGCGGTCAACCGCCTGGACTTCGTGCCCAAGCGCGCACCGATCAGCGCCGAGTATCAGCCCGGCGAGGTGATCGAGATCATCCAGCACGACGGCTCGCGGCTGAGGCTGCGCAAGCTGCACGACGGCTACGATCCGGGCGACCGCCTGGCGGCGATCAACCACGTCCAGTCGCACCAGATGCGCGGCGAGATCGTCACCGGCCTGCTGTACGTCGATCCGCAGGCGCGCGACCTGCACGATCACCTGAACACGGTCGAGCGGCCGCTGAATCAGCTCACCGAAGCGGAGCTGTGTCCCGGCGCGGCGATGCTGGAACGGATCAACGCGTCGTTGCGCTGATCAACGCTCTTCCGGCGGCTTGACGTGCCGGAACTGGGCCAACAGCAGCAAGTCGTAAGCGATTTTCAGCAGTCCGCACAGCAGCAGCGGCCAGGCCTTGTAGGAAGCCGCGACCAGCGCCCCGGCCAGCGCGGGGCTGGCGGCCGCCGCGAGGCTGCGCGGTACCGCGGTGAAGCTCGCCGCAGCTGCGCGCTCGGCCTCGGTCACGACCGCCATCACGTACGACGAACGGGTCGGCACATCCATCTGCGACAGCGCCGCGCGCAGCAGCAGCAGCGCCAGCGCCAGGCCGAGCGTGGGGGCGAACGCTGCCGCGATCAGCGCGATGCTCGCCGGAATGTGCGTGAAGACCATCGTGTTGACCAGCCCGAAACGGCGCGCCAGCCGCGCGGCGATCGGAAACGAGAACGCCGCGGCCAGTCCCGACCAGAAGAAGAACACACCCGCCGCAGCGAGCGACAGGTCGAAGCGCTCGAACAGCCACAGCGCGAGCAGCGACTGCACGACGAAGCCGCCGGCGAAGGCGTCGAGGGAAAACAGCGCCGCGAGCTTGAACACGATCGCACGCGACGGCCCGAGCGCCGTCGTCGCCGCTTCGGGCGCCGGCCGCCGCTGCGGGATGCGCGCATACAGCACGGCGCCGATCGCGCCGAGGGCCGCGTAGGCGACGAACATCAGCTTGATTGCGGCCACCGGCTCGAGCCCCACGGACGCCATCGCATCCGGCGCACCGGCGGCGAGCGCACCGACTGCAGCGGCGAGCGCGCCGACCAGGCTATAGCGGGCGAACGCCCCGGTCCGGTCCGCGTCGCCGACCGCGCCGGCGAGTGCGGCGTGCTCCAGCGGCACGAACACGCTGAAGCTGCCGGCCGCGGGATTGATGGTGCCGGCGAAGGCGACGACCAGCAGCAGCGCGTAGTCGTGTACGACGGCGAACGCCACGCCGGTGGCGACCATCAGGCCGGCGGCGGCGACAAGCAACCGCCGCTCACCGCAGCGCGCGCCGAGCAGTCCGGCCCCGATCGTCAGGGCGGCCGAACCAAACAGCGAGACGGTGGCGACGACACCGACTTGAAGCGGCGTCAATCCAAGCGCGAGCAGGTACGCCGGCAGCAGGACCGCGACGAATCCATCGCCGAAATCGCGCAATGCCCGCGCAGCGAGCAGGCAGGTGATCGGGCGCACCTCGTCCGTTGACCGTCGTCCGCGCCTGGCCGGGCAACGGCGCGGTGCGGTCAGCGGTCAGCGATCAACCGCAGACCCGCACCTTCAGCCGTTCCCAGAAAGACAGCGAGTTCCACCACGCCCGACCTTCGCGCAGCTTGCGCGCGCCGGCGGGTGAGAGCGCAAAGTACACGATGTTCGCGTTGTCGCGATGGCGACCGACGATCTGCACGTAGCCGTAGCAGAACAGCACGCCGGCCAGCAGCGTGACGTCCGGCTGGCCATCGAGCCAGACCGCCGGTGCGGCGCCGCCGAGCAACACCAGCAGGTGGCCGCGGTCGAGATGTTCGAGCACGTCGAGCAGCCGCGCGCGCAGCGGCAACTGCTCGGACTTTTCGATGCGGAACGCCCGTCGTGCAGCCGCCATCGCGGCCTCCGCGCAGGGCACCGGCGCGAAGCGAGCGGACAGCGCTCCGCGGCGCAAGACCTGCCAATCCTCTCCATAAGGAACGTCGCGCGGCATCGTCGGTACCTCCTGCAACTCGCCCCGGTCCTTGCCGGACCGGCGTCCAAGGGTGCGCCTGCTTCGCTGGAGTTCGGCGCGTCCGGCTCTGAGTTGAGTTGACCGGCGCTTCCGGTTCAATCTTGCCGATCCGCGCGCGGGCCGGGGAAACAAAAGCGGCGCCCGCGGGCGCCGCTCGTGCCGGAGGCGGACCGCTTACCGCTGTCCGATCGGCTTCACGTCGCGCCGCGTATGACCGACGTAGAGCTGCCGCGGGCGGCCGATCTTGTACTCGGGGTCGGCGATCATTTCGTTCAACTGCGCGATCCAGCCGACCGTCCGCGCCAGCGCGAAGATCGCGGTGAACAGCGACACCGGGATGCCGATCGCCTTCTGCACGATGCCCGAGTAGAAATCGACGTTCGGATACAGCTTGCGGCTGACGAAATAGTCGTCCTCGAGCGCGATCTTCTCCAGCGCCATCGCCAGCCTGAACAAAGGGTCATTCTCGAGCCCGAGCTCGCCCAGCACCTCGTGGCAGGTCTCGCGCATCAGCTTGGCACGCGGGTCGTAGTTCTTGTACACGCGATGGCCGAAGCCCATCAGCCGGACATTGGAATTCTTGTCCTTCACCTTGGCGATGAACTCGCCGATCTTCTCGATGCCGCCGGCGGCCTGGATCTCATAGAGCATGTTCAGCGCCGCCTCGTTCGCGCCGCCGTGCGCCGGCCCCCACAGGCAGGCCACGCCGGCGGCGATCGCCGCGAACGGGTTGGTGCCGCTGGAGGCGCACAGCCGTACCGTCGAGGTGGAAGCGTTCTGCTCGTGATCGGCGTGCAGGATGAAGATCCGATCCAGCGCCCGCACCAGAACATCGTTGACCTGGTACTCCTCGCAGGGCGTAGCGAACATCATGCGCATGAAGTTCGCGGTGTACGAGAGATCGTTGCGCGGATAGATGTACGGCTGGCCGACCGTGTACTTGTACGACATCGCGACCAGCGTCGGCATCTTGGCGATCAGGCGGATCGCGGAAATGCGGCGCTGCTCGGCGTCCCACAGGTTCATCGAGTCCGGATAGAACGCCGACATCGCGCCGACCAGTCCGGTCAGCACCGCCATCGGATGCGCGTCGCGGCGGAACCCCCGCAGGAAGAACTGCATCTGTTCGTGCACCATCGTGTGATTGGTGACGCGCGACACGAAGTCCTTCTTCTGCGCGGCGCTCGGCAGTTCGCCGTTCAGGATCAGGTAGCAGACTTCCAGGAAGTCGCACTGCGTAGCGAGCTGCTCTATCGGGTAGCCGCGATAGAGCAGCTCGCCTTTCTCGCCGTCGATGTAGGTGATCGTCGAGTTGCACGAAGCCGTGGACAGGAAGCCCGGGTCGTACGTGAACTTGCCGGTCTTCGTGTAGAGCTGACGGATATCGATGACGTCCGGTCCAACGGTGCCCTTGTAGACCGGCAATTCCAGCGGCGGCGTGCCGTCGGTGAACGTCAGCGTGGCCTTGTGATTCGAGGGGGTCAGTGCCATGGACTTCCTTCCTTAGCGAGCGCCGTCAAGCGGCGCGCATTTGCGCCAGCAGCGCCTTGATGTCCGCCGTATCCAGCGGCGGCGCCGGTTCCTTGCGTGCCAGCAGCAAGTCGAGCAAATCGTTGTCTGCCAGTTCGAGCAGCCGCGCCAACGCGGCCGCCTCACGACCGTCCAGCGCGTCGCCGCGGCGGTCGAGAAAGCGGCCGAGCAGCAAATCGTTCTCCAGCAGGCCGCGGCGCGCCCGCCAGCGCAGCCGGCGCCGCTCGAGTTCGCTCAAGTGCGCCTTCTCCATCACACGGCCCGGCGCACCATCAGCTCCTTGATCTTGCCGATCGCGCGCGTCGGATTCAGTCCTTTCGGGCAGACGTCCACGCAGTTCATGATCGTGTGGCAGCGGAACAGTCGGTACGGATCGTTCAGGTTGTCGAGTCGCTCTCCGGTCGCCTGATCGCGGCTGTCGGCGATGAAACGGTAGGCCTGCAGCAGGCCGGCCGGACCGACGAATTTGTCCGGGTTCCACCAGAAGCTCGGGCACGAGGTCGAGCAGCATGCGCACAGGATGCACTCGTACAGGCCGTTCAGCTCCTCGCGCTCCTCCGGCGACTGCAACCGCTCCTTTTCCGGCGGCGGCGTGTCGTTGATCAGGTACGGTTTGATCGAGTGGTACTGCTTGAAAAACTGCGACATGTCGACGATCAAGTCGCGGATCACCGGCAACCCCGGCAGCGGCTTCAGCACGATCGGTTCTTTCAGCTCGCGCAGGTTGGTGATGCACGCCAGCCCGTTCTTGCCGTTGATATTCATCGCGTCCGAGCCGCACACGCCCTCGCGGCACGAGCGGCGGAAGCTCAGGCTGTCGTCGAAGTCGCTCTTGATGCGCATCAGCGCGTCGAGCAGCATCTTGTCGCTCGGCGCCAGCCGCACGTCGAGTTTTTGCATGCGCGGTTTGGCGTCGCGGTCGGGGTCGTAGCGGTAGATCTCGAAACGCACGACGCGGCTGCCGGCGGCGGCCTGCACGGCGCCCGCTTCGGTGGCGGTAGTGGCGGTCATCGTCTTTCTCTCAGAAAGTGCGCTTCTTCGGCTCGAACGTCGCGACCGTCAGCGGCTTCATGTTGACCGGCTTGTAAGTCAGCCGGTTGCCCTCCGAGTACCACAAGGTGTGTTTGAGCCAATGCGTGTCGTCGCGCTCCGGATAGTCGTCGCGCGCATGCGCGCCGCGGCTCTCGGTGCGGGCCGCCGCGGAGACGATCGTCGCCTTCGCGGTCTCCATCAGATTCTCGACCTCTAAGGCCTCGATGCGCGCTGTGTTGAAAACTTTCGACTTGTCGCGGATCGCGATCGCCTTGGCGCGCGCGTCGAGCGCCATCACCTTCTGCACGCCTTCCTCAAGCAGGCTGCCGGTGCGGAACACGCCGCAATGCGCCTGCATTGTCTTGCGCAGTTCGTTGGCGACGTCCTGCGCCCGTTCGCCGTCGGTGCGCGCATCGAGCGCGGCCAGCCGCGCGCGCGTCGCCTCGCCGGCGTCGGCGGGCAGCGCCTTGTGCTCGCGCGGCGCCCGCTTCAATTCGGCGACGATGTGGTCGCCGGCGGCGCGGCCGAACACCACCAGATCGAGCAGCGAATTCGTGCCGAGGCGGTTGGCGCCGTGCACGCTGACGCAAGCGCACTCGCCGATCGCGTACAGGCCTGGCACGACGGCATTCGGATCGCCGCCCTTCGGCGCCACCACCTGGCCGTGATAGTTGGCTGGAATACCGCCCATCTGATAGTGGATCGTCGGCACGACCGGGATCGGTTCCTTGATCGGATCGACGTTCGCGAACTTGATCGCGATTTCGCGGATCGACGGCAGCCGCTTCATGATCGTCTCGGCACCGAGGTGGTCGAGCTTCAGCAGCACGTAATCCTTGTCCGGGCCGCAGCCGCGCCCTTCCTTGATCTCCTGGTCCATGCTGCGCGAAACGAAATCGCGCGGCGCCAGGTCCTTCAGCGTCGGCGCGTAGCGCTCCATGAAACGCTCGCCGTTGCAGTTCAGCAGGATGCCGCCCTCCCCGCGCACGCCTTCGGTGATCAGCACGCCGGCGCCGGCCACCCCGGTCGGGTGGAACTGCCAGAACTCCATGTCCTCAAGCGGGATTCCAGCGCGCGCGGCCAGCCCCATGCCGTCGCCGGTATTGATGAACGCATTGGTCGACGCGGCCCAGATGCGCCCCGCCCCGCCGGTGGCGAGCACCGTGACCTTGCCTTCGAGGATCATCGCCTCGCCGGTTTCCATCTCCAGCGCCACGACGCCGCAGCACGCGCCCTCGGCGTCCATGATCAGGTCGAGCGCCATCCACTCGACGAAGAACTGCGTGCGCGACTTGACGTTCTGCTGATACAACGTGTGCAGCAGCGCATGCCCGGTGCGGTCGGCCGCGGCGCAGGCGCGCGGCACCGGCTTTTCGCCGAAGTTGGCCGAGTGCCCGCCGAACGGCCGCTGGTAGATCGTGCCGTCCGGAT
>DATLZG010000101.1:0-3395 GCA_035574095.1 Burkholderiaceae bacterium
ATTTCGTCGATCGCTGGCGCGATTTCTCGATCTTCGACATCGACTTCACGCCGATCCCGACCGTGGAGCGGTTTCCCCCTGCGCTGGCCGGCATGCACTGGTTCGGCGTCGTGCACTACGCCAGTTTCGGCCGCGCGGCGCACTGGATCGCCTTCTTCCAGGAGATGCTGGGCTTGCAGCCGGTGCCGGATGACGTGCGCTTTGGCATCCTGCCGAAAGGCACGCTGCTGCGCAGCCCCTGCAACCTTTTTTACTGGCAGTTGATCGAACCGGAACCGGATGCGGCCGAAGCCGATCCGCAGGAGATGTTGCCGCGCGTGGGCATCGGCACACCGGATGTGCTGGCCGCGGTGGCCGCATTGCGCGCGCGCGGCGTCCAGTTCGCCGACGCCGACCGGCTGGCGCCGCAGGCGCGCGGCGCGCTGACGGTCGCGCAGCTCGGCTCGGTGTGCTTCGAACTCGTTCATTCCCCCGGCACCGATGCCGCTGCGGCCTGACAGCGCGCCGTCCGCCCGCATCGGGATGGACACGATCACATTGGCCGGCGCGCTGGAGGCCAAACTGGCGGCGATGCGTGGCGCGGGCTTCACCCAGGTGATGCTGTCGGCGCGCGATCTGGTCAGTCACCCCGGCGGCGAGGATGCGGCCATCTCCGCCGTGCGCACCAGCGGGCTGCGCGTGACCGGCCTGCAGGTATTGCGCGATTTCGAAGGCTTGACCGAGCGCCTGCACGACTACAAGGTGGACATCGCGCGCTGCATGCTGGAGATGTGCGCACGCGTTGGCGCGCGCCTGTTGCTGGCCTGTTCGTCCACGTCGGCGCACGCGCGCGAGGACGAGGAATCGATCGCGCGCGATCTGCGCAAGCTGGCGATGCTGGCGGTCCCGTTCGGTATCCGCATCGCGTACGAGGCCCTGTCCTGGGGCCGCACGATCAACGAGTATCCGGCGGCCTGGCGCGTCGTCGACCGCGCCGACTGCCCGAATCTGGGCTTGGCGATCGACTCGTTCCATATCTTTGCCGCCGGCACCGGGCTGGACGCGCTGGAGACGATCGATCCCGACAAGGTCTTCCTCGTACAGTTGTCCGACTTCATGTGGCAGCACGCGGGGGACTTCGAACAGCGCAAGACGACCGCGCGCACCTTCCGCGTGTTCCCGGGCGAAGGCGTGCATAGCGACGCCTTGGCCTCGCTGGTCCGGCGCCTGGAGGCGATCGGATATCGCGGCGACTACAGCTTCGAAGTCTTCAACGACGACTACCAGCAGATGCCGCCGGCGACGGTGGCGGCCCGCGCGCGCGCCAGCGCGCGCTGGCTGCTCGACGACGTGATCGGCACTCCAGGGGCTGGCCGCACCTAAGCGCGCCGCTCGGCGGCGCGGTCAGTAAAAGACGGTCAACACGCCGGTGAAGCCGTACAGGTTCTGCCCGCCGATCTCGCCGTTGGCGTAAAAGCCCACCAACGGGACGTCGCCGAGCTGGTGCTGGATCAGGCGCAGCTCTTCGCCCGCCTCGCCGAACATGTGGCTGCCGCGGCCGAGACACGATACGTACACCGCGCCTTTCGCTTCACCTGCGGTACCCGCCTCTCGCTGTTCGTGCAGATGGTCGCGGACTTCGGCGCAGATCCGGATCAGATCTTTGCGCGCGGCCGGTTCGTCGCGCGTGCAGAAACTGACCGTCTGCCCTTCGTCGACCTGCGCGGCGATCGCGACCACGCCTTGCGCGGGATCGAGCGCGACGACGTGCCGCACCAGATAGTCGGCGCGCAACGCTCCGGCGCGGGTACGCTCCCGGTACCCCTCGCGGTCGGCCGGTTCGATGCCGACGAATAGCCCCTGTCGTCCAAGCGCCTGCAGTTGTGCGCGCATCTTGGCGAAGTCCGCACGCGCGGCGCCCGCGCCGACGTGCAGAGCCGCGCGCTCGCGAATGCCGGCGTCCTCCAGCAGCACGTCGAACGCGCGCCGGCCGTCCAGTTCGACGATCAGGTTTTCGGTGGCGCGCGTGACGCGGTGGCGCGTCGCGGCCGGCAGCGGATGCACGCCCTGCGACACGCGGGAAACGAGCTTGACATCGGAGGCGAACACGACTCCGGACAGTCCGCCGCTCAGTACGCGATCGGCGATCTGCAGCGCGCGCCCGCGCGCGCTGGAGACACCGCCGAACAGATAACCGCTGGTGACCTTGCGGGACATGTCGATCAGCAGCTCGGGCAGATCGGGCGAGTTCGGATCCGCGTGTACCAGCGCCGTGTAGGCGGCGTCCGCTCCGGCGTCGGTGCGGGTGCCGAGCGTCGGTGGCCGCTGGGTGCCGGAAAAGACGTTGAACGCGCCCGGCGCAAAGCTGCCCAGCATCACGGCCAGCGCCGGCTCTTCGTAGAACTCCACGCCGGTCGCGCAGATGCCGACGCCGGTGCAGCCGACCCAGTTCGGAATGCCGGTACGCGCCTTCAGGGTCGCCAAGATCTCGTCCGCGTGCGGCGCCAGCGCGTCGGTGAGGTAGAGAAAGCCGAGGTTCGCCTGCCGCGCATAGCGCTCGTCGCCCGCGTAGCGCGCCAGCAGCAGCAAGCACTCTTCGGTCGCCACCGACCAATCGGGATGCGACCCGTACGCGAAACGGAAGCGCACATCGCCTCCCTATGCCGCCGGCGCGCGCTTGCGGGCGCGCCGGCTGCGGACCGGTTTCGCCGCCGCGAAGCCGCTCGGCGCCGCCGCCGCGGCGGCGATGCGCGTGAACTGATCTTGCAACGCACTCCACCACGCGGTCGGATCGAGCGGCGCGGCGGTGGGCGCGGGCGCCGCATCGGGTTTCGACCGACGTGCGCGCCGCGGCGCCTTGTTCGCCACTGCCGGCGCCGGTGCGGGAGGCACGCCGGATGCGGGCGCATCGGCCCGCGGTGCGCCGCCGCCGGCCGGCTTCAACATGGTGTCGCCGAGCGTTTGCAACGTCGCGATCGTGTTGCGCTGGACCTCCAGCGTCTGGATCGACGCGCGCAGCATGTTGGCGTTGGCCGCCAGCCATTGTTCGACCGCACGTAGATCGGCGATGCGTTTGTCGAGTTCGCCGATGTCGAGCGTCGGCACCAGCATCGATGGCAAGCCCGGCATCGTCGCCGACAATTCCGCCGGCATCGACACGCCGGCCGCTCCCCAGAACTTCCGCATCATCTCCAGGCCGTCGGCGAAGCTGCCGGCGAGCGACAGCCGATCGTTGTCCCGCATCGACTTCTCCTTCGCAGCCTTGGGGCTGGGAGCGGTTCGGCTATTCTGGACCCGGCCACGCATCCTGTCATATTAGGGGCAACGGCGCGAACGTCGGCGCCCCGGCCGCCTGCCGCGTTGCTTACGCTCGATGTCTTCCGCCCCCCTCGCCGCCTTGTCGCCGTCGCTGCCGC
>DATLZG010000102.1:0-8512 GCA_035574095.1 Burkholderiaceae bacterium
GCCGCCGACGCCGCGAAGCCGAGCCGCACGAGCCCGGTCAGAATGCCGAGCGCCAGCGCCGCCACGCCCAGCACGAGCAACGGCAGCCGCGCATAGGCGAGGCCGCGCACCGCGCTCGCGCTCATAGGCCGAGCAGCTTCAGCCGTGCCGCCCCGCTCATCATCGACGGATCCCACCGCGGCTCCCATACCCACTCGACCGTGACCGGCGCGCCGCCCGCCGCCGGCGCGAGCGCGCTGCGCACGTCGTCTTCGATCATCGCGGCCATCGGGCAGGTCGGGCTGGTCATCGTCATGCGCACCACGAGGCCGCGTTCGTCGCCGGCGATCTCGTACACGAGTCCCAGATCGACGACGTTGACGCCGATCTCGGGATCGATCACGGTGCGCAACGCATCCCACAGCGGGCCGCTGCGCTGCGCCGGCGCGACGCGCTTCGGTTCGTCGCCTGCCATCGGCTCACTCCTCTCCTGCGAGAAACCTCGCCCCCTTCGGCGACGCGCCGGCGCGCGCGGCAGCGCGATGCCCAGTCGCACGATGTCTGCAGGCCGCACTGTCGCATCGCGCGGACCGCGTGGATTTGACGCAGATCGAATGGTCCCTTGATCTGCGCCAAAGCCCTGCCGCCCACATTCCCGCAAGCTTGCGCCTGCCGCATAGACGGAACGGAAGTGACCGCCTCATTGCCCTTGCTGCGACTCGCCGGCCGCGACGTGCTGCCCATCGTGCAGGGCGGCATGGGCGTCGGCGTGTCAGCGCACCGCCTGGCCGGCAGCGTGGCTGCGTGCGGCGCGGTCGGCACGATCTCCGCCGTCGACCTGCGCCGCCATCACCCCGATCTGATGGCGGCCACCGCGCACATCGGCACCGGCGCGCAGGCGAAGGAGAAGATCGACGCCGCCAACCTGGTCGCGCTGGAGCGCGAGATCCGCGCCGCGCGGGCGCTCGCCGGCGGCCGCGGATTGCTGGCCGTGAACGTGATGCGCGCGGTGTCTCAGTACGCGGCGTGCGTGCGGCGCGCGTGCGAGGCCGGCATCGACGCGGTGGTGGTGGGCGCGGGTCTGCCGCTCGATCTGCCGGAGCTGGCGGCCGATTTTCCGCGCGTCGCGCTGGTGCCGATCCTGTCGGACGCACGCGGGGTCGCGCTGATTCTGAAGCGATGGGAGCGCAAGGGGCGGCTGCCGGATGCGATCGTGATCGAGCATCCGCGCTACGCCGGCGGCCATCTCGGCGCGGCACGCCTCGAAGACCTGCGCGATCCGCGCTTCGATTTCGAAGTCGTGCTGCCGGCGGTACGCAAGCTGCTCGCCGCCGCGGGCGCGGAGGAGCGCGTGCCGCTGATCGCCGCCGGCGGCGTCGACTCGCCGCAGCGCGTGCGCGAGCTGTGCGCGCTCGGGGCGTCCGCCGTGCAACTCGGCACCGCGTTCGCGGTGACCGAAGAGTGCGACGCCGATCCGGTCTTCAAGCGCGTGCTCGCCGAGGCGCGGCCCGAGGACATCGTCGAGTTCGTCAGCGTGGCGGGGCTGCCGGCGCGCGCGGTGCGCACGCCTTGGCTGCAGGCGTATCTGAAGGTCGCACCGCGCATGCAGGCGAAAGCGGCCGAGCGCAATCGGCCGAAACCCCGCTGCACGATGGTCTTCGACTGCCTGGCGCACTGCGGGCTGCGCGACGGCATCGCCCAGTTCGGCCAGTTCTGCATCGACCATCAGCTCGCCGCCGCGCTGCGCGGCGATCTGAAGAAGGGTCTGTTCTTCCGCGGCGCCGGCAGGTTGCCGTTCGGAAACCGGATTCGCCCGGTGCGCGAGCTGATCGACTACCTGCTCGGCCGCGCGCCGGGGCCGCAGGAGGCGGCATGCGGGTGATCGCGCTGCGCGCTGAACGCGCGGAGATTCCGGCGCCTTCGCTGCGCTGGCTGGTCGTGGCGCCGCACCGGCTGTTCTTCGCCGCCGGCTGCGCGGCCCTGATCGCGGTGTCGCTGTGGTGGTTCGCGCAGTTGGCGGCGCGCAGCCTCGGGCTGCCGCTTCCCGCGGCGGTGCCGCCGGCGTGGGTCCACGGGTGGAGCATGTTGAACGGCTTCTTGCCGCTGTTCATGTTCGGCTTCCTGTTCACCGCCGGGCCGCGCTGGCTGAATGTGCGCGCGCCGGATGCACGCTCGCTGCTGTGGCCGGCCGCAGCGAGTTTCGGCGGTTTGATGCTCGTCCTCGGCGGGGCGTTCGTCGCGCGCGCGCCGGTGCTGGCGGGCGTCGCGCTCGTGCTGCTGGGCTGGACGCGGCTGCTGGCGAGCTTTCTCGGGCTGATCCGGGCCAGCCGCACGGTGGACCAGGTGCATGCCCGGCTCGTGTTGGTCTTCTTCTCGCTGGGCGCCGTCGGGCACGCGTTCTACGCGCTCGGCATCGCTCGCCTTGCGTACGGCTGGATACACGCCGCCGCAATGACCGCGACGTGGCTTTTCATCGCGCCGGTGTACGTGACGGTCGCGCATCGACTGATTCCGTTTTTCACCGCCAACGTCGTGCCGCGGCTCGACGCCTGGCGGCCGCTGTGGCTGCTGCAGGCGCTCGCCACGATCGTGCTGGCGCACGGGCTGTTGCCGGTAGCCGCGGCGCTTTACCCGGCCGCCTGGTGGACCGCGCTGCGGGTGGCGAACGATGCCGCCGGCGCGGCGCTCGTCGCGTTCGTCGCCTGGCGCTGGGGCGTCGTGCAGAGCCTGCGCAACCGGCTGTTGGCGATGCTGCATCTCGGTTTCGTTTGGCTCGGCATCGCGCTCGCGCTGCATGCGTTCGCCACCGGCGCGCTCGCGCTCGGTGCGCCGCAAGCCGCACTCGGACTGGCGCCGTTGCACGCGCTGACGATGGGATTCTTCGGCTCGGTGCTGCTGGCGATGGCCACGCGCGTCACCGCCGGCCACAGCGGCATGCAGCTCGTCGCCGGCAATTTCGTCTGGGCATTGTTCTGGCTGCTGCAGGTCGCCGTTCTGACGCGCATCGTCGCCGACGCCTGGCCGGCGGCGTCGCGCTGGCTGCTGGCGGCGACCGGTGCGCTGTGGTGCGCGGTGTTCGTGCCGTGGAGCGTCCGTAACATCTCGATCTACCTGCGCCCGCGCGCCGACGGGCGACCCGGATGACGAGCTATCCGCTTCTGAAGACGATCCACGTGGCCTGTGTCGTCGCCAGCGGCACCGGTTTCGTGCTGCGCGGCGTGCTGGCGGCGCGCGCTTCGGCCTTGCTGCATACGCGGCCGGCGCGCATCGCGCCGCACGTGATCGACACGGCCCTGCTCGCCGCCGGCGTGGCGATGGCGTTTGCCGCCCGCATCTCGCCGTTCGCGCACGCGTGGCTGGCGGCGAAGATCGTGGCGCTGCTCGTTTACATCGCGCTCGGCGCGCTGGCGCTGGAGCGCGGCCGCAAGCTGGGGCTGTCGCCGCCGGTGCGCGTGGCGGCATTCGTCGGCGCGGTGGCGACGTTCGCCTACATCGTTGCGGTGGCCGTGCGCCGCAATCCGCTGCCCTGGGAATGACGATGGCGACCGGCAAGTCGCTGATCGACTTCCGTACGCCGGCGGCGGGCTTCGACCAGCCGCTCGAGCTGTGGCTCGCCTGTCACGAGCGCGTGCAGCGGATGATCGGCCTGCTGGAAAGGCTGATCGCGCATCTGCGCGCGCGCGGGGCGGACGAGTCGGCGCGCGTCACCGCCACCTCGATCCGGCGCTACTTCGACGAAGCCGCGCCGCGCCACCACGAGGACGAGGAGATCGACCTCTTTCCGCGCCTGCAGGCGAAAACAAGCGGCGCGCAGGCGGAGCGGATCAACCAGGCGATCGCGACGCTGCGCGCGGACCACCAGGAACTGCACGGACTGTGGGAGCAGTTGCGCCTCGCGCTGCAAGCGGTCGAGCGCGGCGAGCCGGCGACGTTCGACGAGGCGGCCGTGGCGCTTTTCGTCACGCGCTACCGCACGCACATCGAGCTGGAAGAATCGGTGCTCGCGCCGGCGCTGGCGCGCGCGCTCGGCAAACGCGACCTGGCGCGAATCGGCCGCGCGATGGCCGAGCGCCGCGGCGTCAAATGGGAAGAGATCTCCGCGCGCGGCTGATGCCGCCGCGCTTCGTCACTTGCAGTGCTGCGCCACGTTCGGCGGCATCGCGCCCGTCGCGGCGGTGGCCGTCACCACGCACTGGATGCCGGGGCACACGCAGTGATAGACGGCCAGCCGGTCGGCTCCGGTGCCCAGGGCCGTCGGCCGCGAGCAGGTGCAGCCGTCGGCGTTGATCTGCGCCTGCGCCACCGGCGCGGAAGGAGCAAAGAGCGCACCAGCGGTGAGCGCAACCGCGCTCGCACATGCGGCGATCCACAGCTTGTTCATTGCGGCGACCTCCCGTCAAAGCCGCTCGCGCCAATCGCCTGGGCGGCGGCGGGTATGCGCTACGGCGCTCACGCGTGCGCTGCGGGCACCGACCCGGTACACCAGCGCATAGGGAAAGCGCCGCAGCGGAAATCTTTGCCTGCCGAACGGATGCGCCGGCCAGCGCCCGGCTCACCGCCGCCGTCCGCCTAGCAACGATCCGAGCACACCGCGCGTGATCTCGCGCGCGATGGCGGAGCCCACGCTCCGCGCCGCGCTCTTGGCGAGCGCATCGACCAAGCCCTCGCGCCGGCCGCCGCGCGGGCCGGTGGAGCCGAACACCAGGTCGCCCAGCCCGCCCAGGATTCCGCCACCGGAGGTGCCGCCACCCGCTGCACCACCGGCGCCACCGGTGGCCGCCGGCTGCGCGGCCGGGGCGGATTCGGCGCGCTTCTTCAGCAGTTCGAACGCGCTCTCGCGATCGACGGTCTTCTCGTACACACCGGCGACCGGCGAGGCGGCAATCAGCGCCTTGCGCTCCTCGGGCGTGATCGGGCCGATCTGGCTCGCAGGCGGCAGCACCCAGGCGCGTTCGGTGACCGTCGGCGCGCCTTTGGCGTCGAGCAGCGAGATCAGCGCCTCGCCGACGCCGAGCTCGAGGATCGCGCGCTCGAGGTCGAGCTTGGCGTTGGCGCGCATCGTTTCGGCCACCGCTTTCACCGCCTTCTGATCGCGCGGCGTGAACGCGCGCAGCGCGTGCTGCACGCGGTTGCCGAGTTGCCCAAGCACCTTCTCCGGGATGTCGAGCGGGTTCTGGGTGACGAAGTACACGCCGACACCCTTGGAGCGGATCAGGCGCACCACCTGCTCGATCTTGTCGAGCAGCGCCGCCGGCGCGTCGTCGAACAGCAGGTGCGCCTCATCGAAAAAGAACACCAGCTTCGGCTTGTCGCGATCGCCGACTTCGGGCAGGTTTTCGAACAGCTCCGCCAGCAGCCACAGCAGGAACGTGCCGTACAGGCGCGGGTTGTTCATCAGCTTGTCGGCGGCGAGGATGTTGACGACCCCCTGGCCGTCCACCGTCTGCATCAGGTCGGCGATGTCCAGCATCGGCTCGCCGAAGAAGCGGTCGCCGCCCTGCTCTTCGAGTTGCAGCAACCCGCGCTGGATCGCCCCGATCGAGGCCGCCGAGACGTTGCCGTACTGGGTCTTGAACTGCGCCGCGTTGTCGCCGACGTACTGCACCATCGCGCGCAGATCCTTCAGGTCGAGCAGCAGCAGGCCGTTGTCGTCGGCGATCTTGAACACCAGCGTCAGCACGCCCTCCTGGGTCTCGTTCAGGTTCAGCAGGCGCGCCAGCAGCAGCGGCCCCATGTCGGACACGGTGGCGCGCACCGGATGGCCCTGCTCGCCCCACACGTCCCACAGCACCACCGGGCAGCCCGCCCACTTCGGCTCGTCGAGCTTCAGCAGCGCCAGCCGCTGCTTCATCTTGTCGCTCGGCTTGCCGGGCTTGGCGATGCCGGTCAGGTCGCCTTTGACGTCGGCCATGAACACCGGCACGCCGATCTTGGAGAAGCGTTCGGCCAGCACCTGCAAGGTGATCGTCTTGCCGGTGCCAGTGGCGCCGGTGATGCAGCCGTGGCGGTTGGCCATCGCGGGCAAGAGCGCCAGTTCGCGGTCGTCGGTCTTGGCAATCACGAGGGGTTCGGCCATGGCAGTCCGAAGTCGTTCGGTCGGGAGCCGGGAGTTTACGGTTCGCTAGACTGCGCGGCCATTCGGTTCTTCCGGCATCCGATTCGCGACGGTTTTATGGCAGGTCATTCCCGCTGGGCCAACATCCAGCATCGCAAGAGTCGTCAGGACGCCAAGCGCGGCTCGCTGTGGACCAAGGTCATCCGCGAGGTGACGGTGGCCGCCCGCGACGGCGGCGATGCGGCGACGAACCCGCGCCTGCGGCTGGCGCTAGACAAGGCGCGCGCCGCCAACATCCCGCGCGACACGATCGACAAGGCCATCGCGCGCGGCACCGGCAAGCTCGAGGGCGCGCATTACGAAGAAGTTCGCTACGAGGGCTACGGCATCGGCGGCGCGGCGCTGATGATCGACTGCATGACCGACAACCGCACGCGCACGGTCGCCGAAGTGCGGCATGTGCTCACCAAGCATGGCGGCAATCTCGGCACCGACGGTTCGGTCGCGTTCAACTTCAAACACTGCGGCCAGTTCGTCTTCGCGCCCGGCACCTCGGAGGACAAGGTGATGGAAGCGGCGCTGGAAGCGGGCGCCGACGACGTGACGACCAACGACGACGGCTCGATCGAGGTGATCTGCGCGCCGGGCGATTTCGCCGCCGTGCAGGCGGCGCTCGCCAAGGCGGGGCTGAAGCCGGAGGTCGCCGAGGTGACGATGAAGCCGCTCACCGAAACCGTGCTGACCGGCGAAGATGCGGTGAAGATGCAGAAGCTGCTCGACGCGCTGGACGACCTGGACGACGTGCAGGCGGTCTACACGACGGCGTCGCTGCAATGAAACTGCTGGTCGTGGGCGGCGGCGGCCGCGAGCATGCGCTGGCCTGGAAACTGGCGGCTTCGCCGCGTGTGAGCCGCGTGTACGTCGCGCCCGGCAACGGCGGCACCGCGCGCGACCGCAGGCTCACCAACGTGCCGCTGACGGCGCTCGACGCGCTGGCGGATTTCGCCGCGCGCGAAGGCATCGCGTTCACCGTGGTCGGTCCGGAGGCGCCGCTGGCGGCCGGCATCGTCGACGTCTTTCGCGCCCGCGGGCTGCGCATCTTCGGTCCGACGCGCGAAGCGGCGCGACTGGAAAGCTCGAAGGATTTCGCCAAGGCGTTCATGAAGCGCCACGGCATTCCGACCGCCGAGTACCGCACGTTCACCGACGTCGTCGCCGCGCGCCGTTACATCGACGAGCGCGGCGCGCCGATCGTGGTCAAGGCCGACGGGCTGGCCGCCGGCAAGGGCGTGGTGGTCGCGCAGACGGCGGCGGAAGCGAAGGCCGCGGTCGATTCGATGCTGCTCGGACACAAGCTGGGAGAAAGCGGCGCGCGCGTGGTGGTCGAGGACTTCCTCGCCGGCGAGGAAGCGAGCTTCATCGTGATGAGCGACGGCCGCCACGTGCTGGCGCTCGCCACCAGCCAGGACCACAAACGGCTCGCCGACGGCGACACCGGACCGAACACCGGCGGCATGGGCGCGTACTCGCCGGCGCCGGTGGTCACGCCGCAACTGCACGGCAAAGTGCTGCGCGAGATCATCGCGCCGGCGATCCACGGCATGGCCGAAGACGGCATTCCGTACACCGGTTTCCTGTACGCGGGATTGATGATCGGTACCGACGGCCAGCCGCGGGTGCTGGAGTTCAACTGCCGGCTCGGCGATCCCGAGACGCAACCGATCCTGATGCGGCTGAAGACCGATCTCGTGGAACTGCTCGAGCACGCGATCGATGGCCGCTTGAGCGAGATCGACGCCGAGTGGGACCGGCGCACCGCACTCGGCGTCGTGATCGCCGCCGCCGGTTATCCGGACGAGCCGCGCCGCGGCGACCCGATCCTGTCGTTGCCGGCGGATGCCGACGATTGCGTGACGTTTCACGCCGGCACCGCATTGGTCGACGGCCGGCTGGTCACCGCCGGCGGGCGCGTGTTGTGCGTGACGGCGCTTGGCGACACCGTGCGGCTGGCGCACAAGCGGGCGTACGAAGCGGTCGCGCAGGTGCGCTTCGAGGGCATGCAGTACCGCACCGACATCGGCCATCGCGCGCTGAAGGCGCGCGGCTGAGGCACCCCGCGGGGTCAGCGCCCGCGTCAACCCATTTCCTTGTAACCAGCCGCCGGCGGGTGCGGTCACCGCGGACAGAGACTGCGCCGGCCACAGTGACACGCCGTCCGGCGCGCTGGACTCCCGGGTCGTTTCCCGCCCTTCCGCCGCGGTACTCGCGAACCGGCTCTACGGGATAATCGGCGCCGCCGCCCTTCTGAGAACCCTGGACGTTGCGCTGGGATCAAGCCGCGCGCGCAGGATCGTACAAATCGATGAACACCAATTACAACGTCGAACAGCACATCGCGCTGAAGCGCGTCACTTCGATCGCCGCCGCGCCCGACGGCACCTGGCTGGCGGTCGCGGTGCAGCGGCTCGACCAGGACGG
>DATLZG010000103.1:0-5171 GCA_035574095.1 Burkholderiaceae bacterium
TGACGCAGTTTTACGTCGATGCCGGTGACCGCGTGAAGCGCGGCCAGTTGCTGGCGCGCATCGATACGCGCGACACCGACGCGCAGTTGCAGGCCGGCCAGGCCAACGTGGCGCAGGCGGAAGCGCAACTGGCGCAGGCGAAGATCAACTTCGAGCGTACGCAGCGGCTGGTGCGCGAAAACTTCGTCAGCCAGGCGGCGCTGGACAAGGCGGAAGCCGATCTGAAATCGGCGCAGGCCGCGCTGGATGCCGCGCGCGCCGCCGCCAGCCGGGCGGCCACCGCGCGCAGCTTCGCCGAGGTGCGCGCTCCGATCGACGGTGTCGTCACGCGCCGGCTGATGGAGCTCGGAGAGCTCGCCGCGCCGGGCCGCGGGGTGGTCGAGCTGCACGACCCGAGGCAATTGCGCGCGGTGGGCGCGGTGCCGCAATTCGTGCTACCGCAGGTGGCGGCGCGGGGGGCGAAGACCGCCAGCGTGCGGCTGCCGACGCTGGACAAGACCGTCGAGGCGCGCCTGACCTTGCTGCCGGCGGCCGATGCGCGACTGCTGTCCACGCAGGTGCGGGCCGAGCTGCCAGCCGATCCGGGCCCGGGCATCGTTCCCGGCACGGTGGCAAAGATCCTGATCCCGCTGGGAACGGCCAAGAAACTGACGATGCCGGCGGCGGCCGTCGTGCGCCGCGGGGAGCTGGCCGCGACCTATGTGGTCGGCGCGGACGGTGTGCCGCAACTGCGCCAGATCCGCGTCGGCGAGGCGCTGCCCGGCGGCTATGTGGAGGTGCTGGCGGGCTTGGCCGCCGGCGAACGCGTGCAACTGAACCCGCTGCTGACCGCCCGATGAGCTCCGCCGAGCAAGAAAAAATGGGGATCGCGGGGCGCATCGCGCGCGCCTTCCTCACCTCCCAGATCACGCCGCTGCTGGCCTTGCTCGGTCTGCTGATGGGGGCCTTCGCGCTGCTGGTGACTCCCAAAGAGGAGGAACCGCAGATCAACGTCACGATGGCCAACGTCTTCATTCCGTTCCCCGGCGCCTCCAGCGAAGACGTGCACAACCTGGTCACCGTGCCGGCCGAGCAGGTGATCTCGCAGATCACCGGCATCGAGCACGTGTATTCGGTCACGCGGCCGGGGCTGGCGATTCTCACCGTGCAATTCAAGGTCGGCGAGGACCGAATCGCCGCGCTGGTGCGGCTGCACGACACGCTGATGGCCAACCGCGATTGGGTGCCGGTGCACCTGGGCGTGCTCGATCCGATCGTCAAGCCGCGCGGCATCGACGACGTGCCGATCGTCACGCTCACCCTGCACAGCGAGCGGCCGGAGGCCGGCGCCGCGGACCTCGCCAAGATCGCGCACGCCCTGGAGATCGAGCTGAAGCGCGTGCCGGGCACGCGCGAGGTGACGACCTTCGGCGGCCCCGACCAGGTGGTGCGCGTCACGCTCGACCCGGAGCGCATGGCCGCGCATCGCATCACGGTCACCGACATCGAGCGCGCGCTGCGCGCGACCAACGCCTCGGCGCCGTCCGGGCATTTGATCGCCGGCAATCGCACGGTGGAGGTACGTACTGGAGAATTCTTCGCCTCTGCTTCCGACGTCGCGCAGTTGGTGGTCGGCGTGCACGAACGCCGGCCCGTGTATCTGGCGGACGTAGCGCGCGTGGCGGCCGGGGCGGACACGCCGACCCGCTACGTCTGGCACGGCGAGAAAGTGAAGGGAGCGGACGGAGCCGAACGGTACGTCGAGCGCCCGGCGGTCACCATCGCGGTGTCCAAGAAAGCGGGCGAAAACGCCTCCACCGTCGCCGATGCGGTGCTGGCGCGCGTGCAGGAGCTGCGCGGCGTGCTGATTCCGGCCGACACGCAGGTGACGGTCACGCGCAACTACGGCGACACGGCGCGCGAGAAAGCGAACTCGCTGATCAAGAAGCTGATCTTCGCCACGCTGTCGGTGGTCGCTTTGGTGTGGGCAACGCTCGGGCGGCGCGAGGCCGTCGTGGTCGGCATCGCGGTCGTCCTCACTTTGGCCACCACGCTGTTCGCCTCCTGGGCCTGGGGCTTCACGCTGAACCGCGTGTCGCTGTTCGCGTTGATTTTCTCCATCGGCATCCTGGTCGACGACGCGATCGTGGTGGTGGAGAACATCCACCGGCGCAGCGCCTTCGACCACCGCGCGCCGACCGAGATGATCCCGCGGGCGGTCGATGAGGTCGGCGGGCCCACGATCCTCGCCACGCTGACCGTGATCGCGGCGCTGCTGCCGATGGCCTTCGTCACCGGCCTGATGGGTCCGTACATGGCGCCGATACCGATCAACTCCTCGCTCGGCATGCTGCTATCGCTGGCGGTGGCCTTCGTCGTCACGCCGTGGCTTGCGCTGCGGCTGCTGCACCGGCAACTGGCCGGCGGCCACCACGCGCCGGCGAGCGCCGAGAAGCTGGGCGCGGCGCTGGCGGCGTTCTTCACCCGCATCATGACGCCGTTTCTGCGCGGGGCGGAGGGCGCGCGCAACCGGCGCTGGCTGTGGCTGGGCACGCTGGCGGCGATCGGCCTGTCGGTGGCGTTGGTGCCTCTGCAGGCGGTGGTGCTGAAGATGCTGCCGTTCGACAACAAGAGCGAGTTCCAGGTGGTGGTGGACATGCCTTCCGGAACCGCGGTCGAGCGCACCGCCGGCGTGCTGCACGAACTGGCGGCCGAACTCGCCAAGCTGCCGGAGGTGACGCACCTGCAGGCCTACGCCGGGCTGTCCGCGCCGATCAGCTTCAACGGCCTGGTGCGGCAGTACTACCTGCGCGCCGGCGGCGAGGTGGGCGACATCCAGGTCAATCTGGTGGACAAGGCGCAGCGCGACCGCAAGAGCCACCAGATCGCCCAGGACGTGGCGCCGAAGCTGGCGGCGATCGCGCGCCGGCATGGCGCCGACATCAAGGTGGTGGAGGTGCCGCCGGGGCCGCCGGTGCTGTCGCCGATCGTGGCCGAGATCTACGGGCCCGACTACGACGCGCAGATCGCGCTGGCGAAGAAGGTGCGCGCGGTGTTCGAGTCCACGCCCGAGATCGTGGCGATCGACGACAGCACGCTGGATGCCGCCGAGCGCATCGTGCTGCGGGTCGACGCCGCGCGCGCCGCGCTGTACGGCATCGCGGCGGCGGAGGTCACGCGGGCGGTGCGCATCGCCTTGGGCGCCGAGGACGTCACGCCGCTGCACGACGGGACGAGCAAGTATGCGGTGCCGGTGCGCATCGGGTTGGCGCCGGAGCAGGCGGGCAGCCTGGACGACGTGCTGAAGCTGCGGCTGCGCGGCCAGGACGCGCGGGGCAACACGTACGAAGTGGCGCTGGCCGAACTGGTGCGCGCGCAGCGCCTGCCTGCCGAGCGCGTGATCTACCGCAAGGACCTGCAGCCGGTGGTGTACGTGGTCGGCGACGTGGCCGGCGACACGGCCGCGCGCGAAGGCCGCACCGACTCGCCGCTGTACGGCATGTTCGCGCTGCGCAAAGGCATCGAGAGGATCGAGACTCCGGGCGGGCTGCCGCTCGAGGAGCACTGGACCGCGCCGCCGTCGAACCGCTATGCCGGCTTCGGCCTGAAATGGGACGGCGAGTGGCAGGTCACCTACGAAACCTTCCGCGACATGGGCATCGCGTACGCGGTCGGGTTGATCCTCATTTACCTGCTGGTGGTCGCGCAGTTCCGCTCGTACCTGACGCCGCTGATCATCATGGCGCCGATTCCGCTGACCATCATCGGCGTGCTGCCGGGTCATGCGTTGTTGGGCGCGCAGTTCACCGCGACCTCGATGATCGGCATGATCGCGCTGGCCGGCATCATCGTGCGCAACTCCATCCTGCTGGTGGACTTCATCCACCTGCGGCTGGCCGAATGCGGCGATCTGCAGCGGGCGACGATCGACGCCGCCGCGGTGCGCGCCAAGCCGATCGTGCTGACGGCGGTGGCGGCGATGCTCGGCGCCCTGTTCATCCTCGACGACCCGATCTTCAACGGCCTGGCCATCAGCCTGCTGTTCGGCATCTTCGTCTCGACGCTGCTGACGCTGCTGGTGATTCCGGTCCTGTACTACGCGGCCACCTGGCGGCAGGAAGCGGCGCGCGCCTGCGCCACACCGACCGATTCCCAACCTCTGAACCAAGGAGCATGACCATGACCGTCGAACGCTACATCCGTGTCTTTGCCGGCAGCTTCATCCTGCTGTCGCTGGCGCTTGGCGTCGAAGCGAGCCCCCTTTTCGTCTCCGAGTGGTTCCTCGCCTTCACCGCCTTCGTCGGCGCCAATCTGCTGCAGTTCGGCTTCACCGACGTGTGCCCGCTCGGCTGGATCCTGAAGAAGCTGGGCGTGCCGGAAACCCGCGCCAACTGCGCGTGAGGCGAGCGCGATGGCCGCAGGCAAGGCCGCGGAGGCCGCGCGCCGCGAGCTGGTGGTGCGACTGAAGCGCATCGAGGGGCAGTTACGCGGCATTCAGTCGATGATCGAGGCGGGGCAGGACTGCGAGGCGATCGCGCAGCAGTTCTCCGCCGCGCGCAAGGCGCTGGATCGCGCGTTTTACGAACTGCTCGCCTGCGCCCTCGAACACCCGCAGTTCGCGGCCCGGGCCGACGAAGCTCAGTCAGACCGCATACAGCGCATCGCGCGCACGCTGGCGAAGTTCGCTTGACCAGTCGACCGTTGCCGGCTGCGTTCACCGGGCAACGGTGAACGGCCAACGGCCAACGGTCCATTCAGTCCATCGTCAGCCCCGCCGCCCCGATACTCACGCCCGTGGCCGGCGGGTCGTAAGGCGGGCGCAGCGCATGCCCCTGGCCGAAGCCGAAGCCGGCGCTGCGCGCGAGCTCGCGCTGCGGCGCCTGTTCCAGTCCGGCGACGATGATGTGCTCGGGCCGCAGGCCCGCGGCGCGCGCTTCCAGCGCGACATCGTGCCAATACTCGGCGCGGCTCGACGGCGGGGCGGCGAGCTTGGCGAAGTCGGGCGCGATGAAGTCGATCGCGCGCATCTCCATGCCGATGCGCGCGGCGGTCAGGTGGGCGCCGACCGGAATCTGCTGCGCGCGCAGCCAGTCGATGAAGCCGGCCACGCGGTACGGCGAGCGCAGGCGGTCGACCTGGCCGCGCAGCAGCACACAGAGGCGGTGCGCGTACAGCCGATGCGCTTCGATGGT